>JAPOOP010000256.1 GCA_026713385.1 Candidatus Poribacteria bacterium
AATAACATCAGCACCCGCGTCAACATAGGCACGATGGATCGCTGCGACTTTCTCGGCATGTTCTGTGGAAATATTGCAGGCATCGACGCACTGTATATGTGAGGGAATCCGTTTACGGAGTTCGGTTCCGATAGCACCGTCGCATACCAGAATCTGGTGCGCAAGGGCTTCCATGAAGTTGTCTTTTTTTGAATTGGTAGTCATATAAGAGAAAAGCGCGCTTACAAAGCGCGCCTTCCAGTATCTATGAGATAGATTCTACTTAATTATTGCTCCCGCGCTTTCGGTCGGGATATAATAATAGCCAAAGATGATGCACATCTCATCTTCAGACGTAAGTCCAAATATGAGGGGTTCATCCGTATCGTAGTTGTTATGCGTACACTGGAACTTGATTGTATCTTCTCCATCTAAGCGGAGGATTGGATCAAAGAGGTCAATGGGAGCATCATCATAAGCAATACTTCGATGCAACAAGTCGCCTGATGATCCCTGAAAAATCTCAAACAATTCTCCGTGCCGATGCATGTGGGATGTCAGCAAAAAGACATTCAGCGCAGCACTTGGGTTGTGGCCTCGGCGTTCCAACTCATCTTCAACATACCACGTCATTTTGGCGACGCGCGTTGTTCCCGGCGGGACGTTAATTGACCGGTTAGAAACGAAAATTTCAACGGCTTCGTACTGGACTTCCTCCTCCGGAATCGTGTAGATATTGACGTAAGTTTCACCGAGTAACGTTTCGTCACCAAGCAGATTAATGTAGTGCGAATTCAGGTCGTAAATGGTGTCACCGGGGAGCCGTAACCCTACACCTTCAGGGAACTGAAATAGGGTATCATCGGTTTGTGTTCCGACGACGAAAAGTCTGTCAACACCGAAATTCCCAAGTACCTGCGGATCTTCTGGATCAAGTTCACGGAAAGCATCTACCGCATTAACGCCGATTCCGGGTGTGATGCCTCTCTCTGGCACACCGTTCGCCAAACCTTCTTCCGTGAAGCGATATAAGATGAAGTGGTGGCTACCAGAAGGATAGAAAATCTCGACTCTGTTAATAAAAATGTCGCCCTCTACTGGATCTCCGTTTTCATCTCTGATTTGGGTGGCGTAGTAAATTTCCCGTTCAGTGCCGGGTTCGATTTTGAACGGCGGCAGACGGAGTTGGTAACCTTCACCGGGGGCAGGCGGTGCGGGCGGTTCAAAAACTTCGTCAGGATCGCGTAGAACACCGAGGTCCCCGATACCTGCTAATTTACCGGTCTGTGGCGCGCCAGCCTCAATCCACGTCCGAACCGCATCTATTTTACCACTATGAAGCATGCCGCCCCCGAATGGCATCCGCGCTCCCTGTTCCGCTACTGTCGGTCCGATCAATTTCGCTAAAAGAAAACTGTTCTCTGGATTCCCTGGATCAACGAGTTTCATGCCAGCGGCGGCTGCCGCTGGGTTCTGTGGCTCACGTCCAACCAAATCTTCGTAGGAGAGTCCGTAAGTGAGATTCAAATTGCCAGCATTTGCAGGCGCAGCATGGCAGACACTGTTGGCACAACTCTTGTCAAAGACATACTCCTGAATATCATGATACGCTGAGTTTTCTTCCGGGGCGGTTTGTCCAAAACTGTTGCCCACGCGAACGAGGTCCAGGACATTGACGATTCCGTCACGATTAACATCAGGGTCCTGCTCGGCATTGCGATCCCTTGGCTGCCCGAAAGAACCAGCAACAAGCACCAAATCCTGGATGTTCACGACACCGTCTTTATTAACGTCTTCCAACAGGGTAGGAAGATTACTGTGTCCAAACACTAAGAAGGACATGCCGCCTATTAGTAGAAGAATGAGTATAGAATACGTTGTTTTTTTTAACATTATCACTATCTAACCTCCGTATTTCGGTTATTAGTTATTAGTTATGGGTTTTAACCATCAACTCGTGCTTTGCTGTCTTGTATCAGAGTCGAGTTGATGGTTAAAGTTAAGAGAGATGCCTGCAACAATTCACCTTTCCGTGACGTACGCTAAGTATGTGTGAATTGTGAAAACGCCTCTTAACCGAAAACTGATAACCATTAACTATTTAAAAAGTTCGGTTTCTGATATAAAACGGTATTTTAAAAGTGTCCACGCGGCAAAAAATCCATCCGACCAGAATCGGAGTTTCTTGCCCTCTTTTTTCGTGCGCGGGAAATAAGAGACCGGCACTTCATAGATACGATAGCCTGCCCGCAAAATCTTGGCTGTGACTTCCGGACAAAATTCAAATCCTTCACACGTTAAATCTAAACGTGTTATGAGTTCTGCTGAGAAGGCTTTGTATCCCGTTGATTCATCGGTAATACGGCATCCGTAAAGGAGATTTGTATAGGTCGCGAGAATGCGATTCGCGATAAAGTTATGAAGGCTCGCGTTCCCTCGTCCTTCCAAAAACCTTGACCCGTAAACGACTTGAACGTTCTCCTTTTCGAGCGGTTTCACAAGTTCACAGAGATCCGCCGGAACCAATTCCATGTCTGCGTCTTGAATAACGACCACTTCCCCCTTCACGTGTGGAAGTCCGCTCCGAATTGCGAAACCCTTGCCTCTGTTCTCTTGGCAATGCACGACAGTCATTTCATAAGTCGCACGCAACTCCTCAAGCACTGTGTATGTGCCATCGGTGGAGCCGTCGTTGACGACAATAATCTGCTTGTCAAGTGGCAGGGCTCGTAGTGCTTCCAGCACTTCTCCGATTGTCTGCTCTTCGTTAAACGCAGGAATGATTACAGATACCAATTTTTTAACTATTAAATTTGGGCACCGCTCCACTACGTTTCGCGGTGGTTTTCGGTTAAGTTCAACCGTCCCTGAGTTGTGAAAGGCTTCAGCGAACCCAATCCAGCTGCAACTTCACCAAAAATCTGCCCGAAACGTAGTGGAGGGCAGCCCAGAGGCACATAGTTAAAAAAGTTAGAGCAGGGACTTTACCATGCCGCCGTCTACCTGAATTGTTGTTCCAGTTATGTAGCTTGCGCGTTCTGACGCGAGGAATACAACTAAGTTTGCAAACTCGTCAGGATCGCCGATTCTACCGAGCGGGATATCTGCTGTCATATTTTCGAGTGCTTCATCAAACGTGATGCCACCCTCTTCTGCGCGAACGGTCGCGAGTTGCTGGATACGATCGGTGAAAATAATACCTGGGCAGACGTTGTTGACGAGAATTTTGTCTGGTGCTAACTCCGTCGCGAGGGTTTTTGCGAATCCAATCACACCTGTCCGTGCCATGTTTGATAGCATGAGATTGTCAACAGGTTGCTTGACAGAAACAGAAGTAAGGTTGATAATCCGTCCGCCGCCGCGTTTTTGCATCGTTGGCACAACAGCACGACAGAGGTTTATTGTGCTCATCAAATTCAGGTTGACGGCATCTTGATAGTCCTGTGCTTCCAAGTCATTAAATCGACCGGCTCTGGGTCCACCGGCGTTGTTAACCAATATATCAATACCACCGAAATGCGAAATCGCTGTGCTAATGAGATTTTCAACTTGTTCTGGTTGGCTAACATCGGTTGGGACTGCTAAAACTTCTGCACCGGTCTGGTTGCGAATGTCATCTGCTGTTGCTGCCAGAGCATCTCTATCTCTTGCGCAGATCGTGACCTTCGCACCGTCGTGTGCTAAACCGAGAGCGATCGCGCGCCCAAGCCCTTTGCTTGATGCGCCTACAACTGCAATTTTATCCGTGAGTCCGAGATTCATTTTTTAATTATTCCTTGCGGTTAAACAACGGCGGTTGCGGTATTGACGTGCCTTTCAGAGGATCTGAAGAAATACCCAAGCAAAAACCCTTCCATTTCATTACAGGCTACAAGTTTTGGTTAAGATTTAAGACAGGACTCCCCTTCATATCGCGCCTCCGCTGAATCCTACGCGTCCTAATTTTAGCCATCACCACAAGGCCCTACATCCTTTCAAAAACAGAATCAATGTTACGCCGTTAAGTATAACACTCTGACAATGCAATGTCAAGCGCAATTTCTGTTAAACGGATGTGTAAATATTTTGTCAAAGGTTTGGGTGTTGGCTGTTGGTTGTAGAAACTCTTATTGTCTGAATCAGGATTTACAGGATTAGAGAATTTACAGGATTAGGGACGCTGCTTATCGCCATCTGCCCTTTGTGGAATTATTGGAATATTTTCTTAAACTTCACCAAACCGCACCTACCTGATCCTGCAGCTTAGGCGAGATTTGCAACCTTGTTCGCTGATTGCTGATGGCTATTCTACTTCTTTATCAACATCTTCCGTGTTGTTGAGAAATCTCCTACCGACAGTGTATAAAAATAAATCCCACTCGCCACACGTTCTCCGTGTTCATTTCTGCCATCCCAATACGCCGCACGACTTTTGTTGTGATACGTTCCAGCTGGTTGATGCCCCAACACCAACCTCCGCATCAGTGTTCCATCTACAGTGTAGATGTGCAACGTCACTTCCGCAGGTTCAGATAACTGATACGGTATCCATGTCTCTGGGTTGAACGGGTTCGGGTAGTTGGTTAAAAGGCGAGTTTCTGTTGGAATGGCTAAGGTTGTGAGGAGTTGTTCGAGCACTGCAATTCCTTTTTTTAGAGCGTCTGAATGAGAGTATAAGGAATCCGTTTGGATATTGTAATTCTTGGCTTGGCGAATCCATTGTTGTAAATCTGTTGCTGTGAATGCGGGCATCTCTTGAGTATGTAGCGTGGGAGCTGCTGACGCATCAGGTAAGAGGCTGGCAACCAAGAGAAGATCGACAACATTGACAATCCCATCTCTGTTAACATCTGGATTTCGCTGAGGTGTGCCTTTAATAGTTTTGCCGAAATTTGAAGCAACCAATACAAGGTCTGCTATGTTGACCGTTCCATCTTTGTTGACATCGGCGTTGTTTCCAATCAGGAGCGCGTTCTCTGCCCTGAGGGTATAGTCTTGTCGTGTAATATTTCCGTGTATATCGATCACTTGGAGAACGACGTTGTTGATTTGTCGTGTCGTTAAGGTCGGGGTGCTGAATTCGAGGAGACTGCTTTGCGTGTGTAAGTCCTTACAACTGTGTAACTTGACACCGGGTGCTGGGTCCAACAGGGTCGTCGGCACCAGTAACTGCGCTTGGTGGATACCGTCTACGTCACTAACCGCAAATTGGAGCGTGAAATTTCTTGCGTTTCGGGAGTAACTTGAAGGCGTGCGCATCTGAATCGTTGTCGGTTCATTGAAGGCGGTTTGACCGGTGTTAAAAAAGCGATTGGCATTCAGCCAACTGGCAGCACACTTTGACAATCGGTCGGGTGCTGCGCCGTAGGACATAAGGTGCGTCGGATTGCGAAAGTCGTGCTCTAAACCGAACGCGTGTCCGAGTTCGTGTGCTGCCACAACGACACCATACGCCCCCTCAAAACATACGCCCGAAGCAGGGATCACCGCGCGGCCCCCTCGAGCCCTCACCGAAAGTTCGTTTTCAAACCAGTTGCCACCCCCGATCCCGCATTTGTTTTCTGCACCAATGAACTCGCTACTGACCTCTGCAACGATGAGATAGATGTGCTTGTCTATGCCAAACTGTGACACGACTTCATCGTAAACCTTATCCGCCGTGTTTGTATGATAATATCGATCCCTGAACTGTCCATCAACGCGATAAACAAGCATTTCTCCTTTTTCATCGGTTTCATACGTGAAGGTTTTCCGACCAAATCCGTTAATGTCCATCTGGTTGGCATAAAAGCGTTGCACGTCTCTTATGAGTGTATCCACCTTTGTCCAGATGCCGGGTTGCATGCTGCGGTCGCGCGGGAGGAAATAGATAATCCGCACCATATCCGGAGTGATAGAACGATAGGGCGTGACATCCCAAAGTCGGAGCGTACTGTCCGTGCCACCGCTGATGAGCGCACTTCCGTCCGGAGAAAAGGCGGTACCCCTGACCCAATCTGTGTGTCCTGTGAGCGTGCCGATATTCTCGCCGGTGTTAACCCCCCACAGGTTGACAGCTGTGTAGCCTGTGGTGGCAAGCGTGCTGCTATCAGGCGAAAAACTCATATCGGAGATTGTGCCATTAGAGGTTAGCGTGCCATGGGATATCCAAGTCGGTACTGTCCATAACTTGACCTTCCCTTCGTAACCAGCCGCTGCAAGGATTTGGTCGTCTGGAGAGAACTGAACGGTATATACCGAATCGGAATCAGCATGGAATTGCGTAACAACCCGTTGACTTTGAGGATTCCAGATGTTAACTTGTCCACTGTTATCTCCCGTGGCGAGCAGCTGGCTATCGCTAGAAAACGCAACTGCCCAGACCCAGTCGGTGTGCATGAGCGTAACGATCTCGTTATAGGTGCGGGCATCCCAGAGTTTCGCATGTCTACCCCCGGTCGCTATCATGCTACCATCTGGAGAGAAGCTGACCGCTTTGACTTGTGAACGGGTCCGGTCGGTAGTATGATCACGGGTTGCGATATGGTGTTTGCGGTTGACATTCCACAATTTCAGAACATAATCGTCGCCACCGCTGGCGAGAAGCGTGCCGTCTGGGGAGAAAGCGATGGAATTGACGGTATCATCGTGGCGGCCCAACGTTACCAAGATCCCATCCTGCAGGTTCCACAGCTTAATGTCGCCATTATCTCCCGCACTGGCAACGACGGAAGGATTCACGGGAGAATATGCAACCGTTTGGACACTACTGCCATGCCTAAATAGGGTATGTTCCTCTTGGGTAGCGGCAGTGAATGGTAGTGTGAGTAGAACTGTTATTGTGAGAAACAGATGCTTGAACTGCATAGGATCTGCGGCTTAAATTAATCCACTGTAGATGGGTGTGAGCGTACGGAACCTAACGCTCATAGTTTATCATAGAAAACGTTGATAACATGCTGACTTTATAAAACTAAATTATTGAGTTTGTGCCATAGGAACATCCCATTTTTCGGCACACTCGCGAAGTTGCTGGTAGATGGTATCGGGTATATCAATGCCGTTTGCGAGTCGGTGGGCACGAGTATTCGCTTCAAAATCACCGGGGACTAACACCTCATCAAAACCGGAAGCAGGCGGTGTCGCCTTAATCACATCTAAAAACGCGCGAACCCCTTCTTGATACTCGGCAAGCGGTGTGAATGCATTGACATCAATCACCTGCATGTGGAGACCACCCATCTGTCCAACTTCAGTATTAAACGCGCCGCCCAATCCACCGATCAGTGCGACAAAGAGGGAAAGGGCGTAGCCTTTGTGTCTTCCAAAGGCAAGAAGATGCCCACCATCGTTATATTCAGCAGTTTTTATGGTCGGATTGCCGTGTTTGTCAACAACACACCCGTCCGGTAGATCGCGATTTTCACTGTCGGCGACGTAAGTTTTACCGTTTGCAATCATGCTCGTCGCGAAGTCAATGAGGAACGGCGTATCATCACCTGTCGGTATACCGATAGCGATCGGATTCGTGCCAAGCGCACCGACCGCACCACCGAACGGGAGGATACGACCACCGCCCTTTGAACCGCCACCAACAGTGACAATTCCGATATACCCTGATTCCGCAGCTTCTTGCGCGTATTCTCCAACTCTGCCAATATGTCCGGTCCGAGTGAGTGTCGCAAAACAGGTGCGCGCCGTTTGCGCTTTTTCGATCGCGCGTCGGATCGCATAACGAGCGGTATAGTGTCCAAACCCGTTTCCACCATCAATATGGAGTGTGTTATCGGTTTCCCGTAGTACATCTGGCTCGGCATCCGGACGGATACCGCCGCCTTCAATCCCCGCGAGATAGGAGGGGATCCGAAGCACGCCATGCGAATCGTGTCCAGCGAGGTTCGCTTTTATCAAAATCTCGGCAACGTTGTCGGCGATGTGCTGCGGTGTACCTGCCGCTACAAATAAGGCGTTCGTAAATGCCTGAAGATGTGCGGCTTCAAATATATGCCTTTCCATTTTTTAAATTTTCCTTATAAATACCTATCATAGTGCTCAGCATCTAAACCAAAGCAACTCGGACACTTTGAATATTTATCGACCTTGCAACACTTCCCAGGCTCCACCTTGACCGAGTAAAAATCTAAATCCGTATCATAGCAGAGATACACCGCATCGGGATTAGAAATGAACTCACACGCCGAATACCGATGAACAAGCCCCTCCGTAAAGCCATCAGAACCCGGAGGCTGCCCTGTTGAAATTTCAATATAAATATCATGCATAGGAGACCCCTTAATTCAAAACGTTCGGTTCAGTGAGGTGAGTCTGAATCTTAGCGTGCCTTTACGTGTAGACGTTACTCCGCAAGGTATAATTAAAAACCATAGTGTGCCCTATCATCGTCTTCAACTGTGTCCTCGCCGATGGAAACGCCGAGTTCGTCTGCACACTCTTGAAGTTGATTGTAGATGGTATCGGGTATCTCAATTCCTTCTACTAACCGCTGTGTGCGGAATCGGTGTTCAAAATCACCAGGCACGAGGACTTCATCGAAGCCGTGCGCTGGTGGCGTAGATTTAATGCCGTCTAAGAAGGCGCGCACG
>JAPOOP010000502.1 GCA_026713385.1 Candidatus Poribacteria bacterium
CTCAAAAAAATTGCAACGCCTGATCCGAGTCCGGCTGCGAGCATCCACTTCAGGCATTGATGCCTGTTCCACCTATCAAGGACGGCATAGTAGATACACGGTGTCACCATCATTACGAGAGTGGTCGTAATATACTCGAAGCCGTTGATGAAGCACTTAATGAAAACTGCCGTGAAGATCAGGATACCAAACCTGATGAACTGACGATTCGATGGAATCCTGTGGCGTTTAAGGAGATACATGACGACAATCATCGGTAGGTAGAACGCCCATAGACTCCACCAAAGATTTTTACCAAAGACTGTCAACCATTGGGAGAGAACAGCTGAACATAAGACGAATATCGCGACCCACCCGCCAAACTCCTCATAGAACCAACCTATAATCGCAGTCAATGCGGTTGCCGAGAGTAGTGCCGTTAGCACATAGAATGACCACAACTTGATTTGAGGCGATAGTGGAATGAGTTTATCAAACAGACTGAAAACTATTCCTTGTCCGCCGGGTTGTGACATGTACGGCGAGTATTCATCAAAGGAGCCTTTGTTGAGATAGGCTGCATATTGGTTGTCAATCTGGTTTGCAGATATCCAGTCCTGCTGAATATTCGTTGTAACTCCTGCCCCCGTCAGTCCGCCTACCGAGAAGATACCATCTTGGCGAGATTTGACCATCCTACCTATAATCAGGCTTTCGGTGTCTCGCTGATGCGTGTCAAACCATTGCTGTTCAGCAACATGCCATAAGTTAGAGAAAAACCCGAAAAATAGCAGCAAGATAGATAGTGCCCAAAGGGCTATCTTCCGTGCGTGTGCTGATTGGCTGAGGTGTTTCAGCTGTATCGTAAACATATCGTTATGTTACCACGACTCTCTTCTTTTAGCAAGCCGAAGAAAGTGCCGGACAAGGGTATTCAGTTCTTCTGTAGGAGTGGAGAAATCCGTAAGAATACGCAGAAACGCCCAAGCAAAACATTCCGATTCCCGACGCTTACATTCCCCGCTGGCGAGGTTTCTAACCTCACCCCTTGTGGTTGCCGCACATAAAACAAAAATCCACATTTTAACTGACGTGTGTTATAATCTGGGGAAATTGTGTTATTGATGGATGCTGTGGGATTTTTGAGCAAGTCTTACAGCCGAAGGATTGCATAAAATTTTCCAACACAAAAGAGGGAAAATTAGATGAATGGAAAGATAATTTTGGCAAATGATGCCATTTTAGGAAACCTAATTTCGTTATGAGCTCTACTATAATTACCCAAGCCACTTTCCATTTACATAGTGAAGAAACACCCAAGCAAAAACCCCCTACGGGGTGCAACTCCTTGAATACCCGATTTTCTATTCTCACTGCGAAGCAATCACACCCCTACGGGGTGTAAAGAGATGTTTTTCTTTGAAAAATTCGTGTTGAAACGTCCATGACTTATTAAGTAGCAACTTGGGTTATAATTGCGGGTTTTACTATAAACCAAATTTGTAGCCTGCAACAACGGCGCGGGTTTTTGCTTGGGTGTTTCTGCAGGTCTACGGAGAGGCACTTCATTCATCAAACCGACTTGACCGAACCGCAAGGAATAATTAAAAATGTCAAACAGGGCGTTGGGTATCGGCATCGTCTTAGCTATCTTAGAATGTTTGATCGCGCCCTACAACGATTTTGTTATTCGTAATACCTTTCTGGCGGGTGGTCATTTTCCGCTTGCCCCATTTTTTGTCCTGACCGTCTTGGCTTTGGTTGTTAATTCCATCCTAAGGTTCCTGCATCCCAAACTCGCGCTCTCCTCCCAAGAACTGATCGTTATTTGGTGCATCATGATTGCCGTCGCCGGTATACCGTCATCAGGAATGATGCGGGACGCGTTGTCCGCTTTCGCCGCTTACAACTATTTTGCCACTCCAGAGAACGAATGGCGATCACTTTTCTTTCAACATATCCCCGAATGGCGCGTCGTGCGAGATGAGGGCGCGATTGTCTCTTTCTATGAAGGCTTATCCGTTGGTGAGAGAATCCCTTGGGGCGCGTGGCTGAAACCGCTCTCCGTGTGGGCGTTGTATGTCTTAACTGCCTATTTCGTTATGATTTGCCTCGCTGTGCTCCTACGAAAACAGTGGGTCGAATATGAGAAATGCACGTTTCCACTCGTTCAACTGCCGGTGGAACTCTCCGTTCATCGGTCAGGTGTTGTTAACGCATTCTTCAAAAGCAGAAAGATGTGGGTCGGTTTCGCTATCCCGGCGTTTATTCACACCTTGAACGGACTTCACGCGTATTTCCCGACCCTTCCACATATCCCCATCCGAATTTGGCTCGATCCATTTCTCGTCGGTAGACCCCTCAACGCCTTAAGACCCTTTCAGATCGTCGTGTTGATGTCGATGGTCGGATTTAGCTACCTGCTCACACTTGAAGTCGCATTCAGCCTCTGGTTTTTCTTTCTGTTTTTCAAACTCCAATGTCTCATTGGCGGTATGCTCGGTTTTCTCATAACGAAGGGTCCGGGTGTAAAATGGACGGCGTATTCGTTCAGTGCTGCGCAGGAAGCGGGTGCGTGTCTGACACTTGGCGGATTCGCTCTCTTCAAGGCGAGACGGCATATCAAGCAGCTATTCTTAAGTGGTTTTGGACGCGGAGTTCCTCGATCTGATGTCCAGAATGAACCGATGCCCGCCGGATTGACGGTCCCCGGTCTGATCGCAGGCTTGCTCCTCTTGGTATACTTAAGTGTTCTCATGGGAATGTCGCTCGGATTTGCAGTGATCTTTGTAATCTTCTCGGTAGGTGTGTTTGTTGCCTTGACATGGCAGATTATCAACGGCGGGATCCCTTTTATCAATCCCTCATTTTCACCGCAAAGCTTCTTCCTCACAACGCTTGGAACGGCACGTATGACCCCCTCAACGACAACGTGGCTGTTCATGCAACCCACCGGCTTAACCTCACACCTGAGAGAATTTATGATGCCAAATGTGATGAACGGGTTGAAAGCAGCAGATACGGTTAAAGCCAACCGGCGCAAACTCCTCATGGCGATGGGATTGGCGATGGTACTGGGGTTGCTTGTCTCATATTACGCTGTTCTGAAAGTAAGCTACCAACACGGGGCGTTATACGTGCATACGGGAGGTAGCGGCGGGGCGCGTTGGTTGAGTGCCATCCTCACCAGCCCTCCAATGGGAACCGACTGGACGAATACCGGTTGGACGCTTTTCGGGAGTGCATTTACGATCGGATTGATGTGGATGCGAAAAGTTTTCGTCTGGTGGCCCATTCATCCAATCGGATACACGATGCTAAGTTCGTGGGCATCGTTTAAGCTCTGGTTCTCTATCATGCTCGGTTATTTTCTGAAATATGGTGTTGTGAAATACGGCGGACTCAGAGCGTATAGAGAAGCACGTCCACTGTTTCTTGGATTGATCCTCGGTGAAATGACCTGTGCCGGACTCTGGTCAATCGTTGGGATGATAACCGGCGTCCAAACCGGCTATCGCATCCTGCTGGATTGAGGTAGGATGTGAAAGTTTATAGATATATAGAAACCCACACAAAGGAGGGTGAGTATGCGTACGTACGATGATTTTTTAATGGAGTCGTATCAAGTCAGAGAAAAGATGGTCGCCGATAAATTTCGACCAAAATATCATTTCTTACCACCACAAGGGCGTTGGAATGACATCAATGGTGCGGTCTTCTTCAATGGTAGATACCATCTCGGCTACCTACAAAAGATCAGAAACGGTCCCAATGAGAGAGACTTTTCGAGTTGGCAACACATTTCGAGTCGGGATCTGTTGCATTGGACGTATCATACTGCGTACCTCGACGAGCCACTCGAAGGGAAGAAAGGCGATTATTTCAATAGCGGTGACATCATGGATGGAATGGAAATTCCGACGATTATCACCAATATGCCCAGAAGAGGGATCTGTATTTATCAATGTCACGATGCCGATCTCTCACACTGGACACCATTGGCGGAGAATCCAGTGATTCCAATCGATACGGACAAATTCCCTGAATGCGTGATCTTCGATCCAAGTGGCTGGAAAGAGGGTGACACCTATTACGCCCTAATCGGCAATAAAAACCATCGTCTCGGCTACGAAGGCGATTCGACAAGCCTGTTTAAGTCGAAAGACCTCAAGCAGTGGAGCTACATCGGTCCCTTCTATAAATCCTCGCGTAGATGGACAGCAGAGGTTGAAGATTGCGCCTGTTCCGATTTCTTCCGATTTGGGGAGAAATGGATGCTGCTGATGCACACCCATCATCCCTTTAACAAATCCCAGTATTACATTGGACACTACGAAAATGAGACCTTCTATCCCGAAATTAACGGACAGCTTAGCCATCGCGGCAGTATACTCTCCGGTCCCGAAACCCTCATTGATGATAAGGGCAGACGCCTTTTTTGGGGATGGATCGGCGATGCCCGCGACGCAGACACATATGGCTGGCAGAGCATTATGACGCTGCCGTGGCACCTGAAACCGACATCGGATAACCATCTGAATATCGAACCGGCTTCAGAATTGCAATCCTTGAGATACAATCCAGTTCAAGTCGGAGATCTGTTTTTAGAAGCGGGGCAGGAGATCGCTGTTGACGGGATTGCTTCGGATTGTATGGAATTGAAACTGACGATAGAACCACGTTCCGCGGAGCGATTTGGACTGAAACTGTTCTGTTCGCCAGATCTTGGGGAAGAGACGGTGATTCGTTACGATGCGGAGCAGCAAGCCTTTGTTGTCGATTTTGAAAATGCGAGTACCGACAAAACGCTTTCATACCGGTGTGGACGTGAGGTGCTGGAATCTGGAGAGTTCAAGCAAACCGTGCCCTTCGTACTCGGCGGCGACCGAGCACTTGAACTTGATATTTTCGTTGACAGATCGGTAATTGAAATGTTTGTCAACGCTGAGGTGTGCATTGTCCAGCGGGTTTATCCGATGCGACCCGACAGTAAAGAGGTGCGACTTTTTTGCGAAGATGGGCGGATTGCGGTTAGAAATATCGTCAAATGGGAGATGGACGCAACCAATCCGTGGTAAATTTGTGGCTACAATGCCCTATCGTCTCATGCGGATTTAACTGCTGCCACTTTAACGCTCGCCACCTCCACCGGACCCATTTTCGCATAGGCTGACTTACTGAGAACCTGAACGTCTTCAAATCCAGCTTGGCGAATCGAATCTAAATACTGGTCTTCAGGCAATGCACCTGAAATACAACTCACCCATGTGCTTACCGCAGTCCTCACCCACCCGGGCATATTGTTGGCGACCATGTCGGATACCACCAACCTACCGCCCGGTTTGAGGACTCGGAACGCTTCTTCAAAAACCTTGTCCTTATCCGGCGACAGGCAGATGACGCAATTAGAAATGATCCAATCCACACTTCGATCTCCAACCGGCATGGATTCGATCTCACCCAAACGGAAATCGACATTCTTCGCACCTGCCTCCTCAGCATTCTGTCGCGCTTTCTCGATCATCTCAGAGGTCATGTCAATACCGATCGCGCTGCCGCTTTCACCGACAAGCTGCGATGCGAGTAACACATCAATCCCGGCACCA
>JAPOOP010000681.1 GCA_026713385.1 Candidatus Poribacteria bacterium
AGGTGGCAAGTCGCCTATATGGATGCCGATGGCGTATACGATTATTTTCGGACTCGCTGTTGCAACATTGATGACGCTGTTTGTAATGCCAGCACTTTATGCGATCACCACAGATATACGAGGGGTCTTCCTGAGAAATCCGGAGGAACGCTTCCGTCCCGTTTCAGACGAAGAATTGCTGAGTGTTGCGGTTTCTGCCGACGATTAGAACTGCTCGTCAAATCAACCTCCGGTGCGTGGAAGCAGACAGATCATTTGGGACGACTTTCCATCCTATACCATAACCGACGGATTTCAATTTTCAAAATAGCGCAAGATGTGCTACAATAACCAAGAACTTGTTTTGACATCCGCAGAGATGATGGAGATCGCAACATGGCAACATTAGAAGGCTTCAGAGTGAGAAATTTCGGTGTTCTCAAAGATGTTACACTCGGTCGCCTATGGGACAGAAGAAAAGAAGAAGCACTCACCCCAATGACAGCGGTAATCGGGAAAAATGGGGTCGGTAAGAGTGCTTTATTTGATGCTTTTGGTTTCCTTGCCGATGCTCTCAAATTTAATAACGTTGAGGAAGCTTGTGATGCCCGCGGACGGGGTGGTTTCGAGAAAATGCGGACTCAAGGCGCAACAGATCCCATTGAATTTGACGTGTACTATAGAGAACACGGAAACGCCAGACCCATTACATATCAAGTTGCTATTGAGATAGATGAATTCGGACACCCATACATCCTTCGAGAACGCCTCCGACAAAGACGAAAGGGTCAGACGCGCGGTTGGCCCTTCTCTTTTCTATTTCTCAATAATGGCAGCGGTGTCGCATGGAAAGGAGAACAAGCAGGACACCAGATTGATGAACCAATTGGGGATTTACAATCATTTCAGGCATTTCTGGAATCCATAAAAGCAGAGGAATCTGGAGAAACAGAGGCTATTGAATTGAGTGACCCGCGTAAACTTGGTATCGCCACAATTGGGGCATTGAAACAACATCCGAGAATTTCCGCTTTTCGCCAGTTTATTGAGGGATGGTATCTCAGCTACTTCACTCCAGACGCAGCACGCAGCCTGCCACTTGCCGGTCCCCAAGAGCATCTTAACACGCATGGTGACAACCTCGGTAATGTCGTCCAATTTATGGAGCGTGAACACCCACAGCACTTCAAAACGATTTTAAAAAGGATAGCCGATAAAATTCCGGGCATAGACCGAATCGATACTGAAAAAACCAGTGACGGTAGATTACTACTCAGATTTAATGACAAAGGCTTTCAAGATCCTTTTTATGCACAACAGATGTCCGATGGAACGCTCAAAGTATTCGCCTATCTATTGCTGCTTGAAGACCCAACGCCCCCTCCTTTTCTGTGTATCGAAGAACCAGAAAACGGTCTATATCATAAACTTTTAGAGTCTCTTGCCACCGAATTCCGTGAACATGCTACAGGACACAGAAGAGGATCACAAGTTTTTATTACGACGCACCAGCCGTATTTTGTCAATGCCTTAGAGCCGAAAGAGGTTTGGATCCTCGAAAAAGGCGACGACGGGTTTTCCAAAATACGTCGAGCAAGTGAAAACCCGCTTGTGAACGACCTTGTTGAAGAAGGGCTGCCCTTGGGTGGACTCTGGTATAGTGACTATCTTGATCCGAGGCAATAGAATGCATTTTGAAATACTTGTTGAAGACCTGTCTGGCAAGAAAGCCCTTGACATTCTGATACAGAAAATTGTCAGTGCTCACCATACATTCAATATCCATCCGTACCGAGGAATAGGACACATTCCCAAAAATCTCAACAATCCTACAAATGCAAATACTAACCTCTTGCTTGATCAACTTCCCATGCAACTCAGGGCGTACGGAAAAAGTTACGCTAATGATCCTACCAAGGTAGTAATTGTGGTTTGCGATTTGGATAATAACTGTTTGAAGACGTTTCGCCAAGAACTGTTCAGAGTTCTGAATTCTTGCAACCCCAAACCAGAAACTCGGTTCTGTATTGCCATAGAAGAGGGTGAAGCGTGGCTGCTTGGCGATATTCCGGCGATTAAAGTAGCTTACCCAAAAGCTAAGGACAATGTCTTAAAGCGTTACCAAAACGATTCTATCTGTGGCACATGGGAACTTCTGGCTGATGCCATATTCACCGGAGGCTCAAATGCACTCGGAAAGAAACCTTGGTATGTAATTGGGAAAGAAAAATCAGCATGGGCACAGAAAATCACTCCACATATGAATGTAGACAAAAACGCGTCACCCAGTTTCTGTTATTTTCGAGATAAGATTCGAGAGATGATCTGAATATTCTGCTGTTGATCCTTCACATTATTGGAAACCAAGGAGAAAAAAGCGTGAAAATTACTTTTATCGG
>JAPOOP010000651.1 GCA_026713385.1 Candidatus Poribacteria bacterium
AATTTAAAGTCTGTATCCGCGGGATATAAACGTCCCAGTTGATTCTCACGAATATGCAAACTCAATAGGAAACTGAGATTCATACTGATATCCCCGTGTTCCATTGTCGGTGGTGCCATAGGTACCAGTTCTCCCTTCACGTATTCATATCCCTCCAAGTCGGATTGGCAAAATTCATCCAGCGTCATATCGGTTTTTATAGGGGCGAGGGATATTGCCGCTTGTTCATAACCGTTTTTCGGGATGTCCATCAAAATTCCTCCGTTTTTGATGCTTACCATTTTCAATTGTATTATACCGAATTTTTTGCTACAATGTTCCTTAAACTTATATGTATGGAGAACACCACTATGGCATACGCACTTGAAGATGAATTCGGTGACATCATCGGAAAAGCCCGACGCGGGCAGAACTTGTCTCCAAGCGAAATCGCTACTGCGGCAGGTATCACAGAAGCAGAACTCGCTCGTATGGAACAGTATACCTTAAAACCGACAGAAACGCAAGTCCATCGACTCGCAGAAGTCCTAAATTTAGATGGCACGAAGTTGCTCGATATTGCGACAGAACAGTGGGAACCCGAACCCCCGCAACAGGTGAGCGAGTCGCCTCTTGAGATTATCACAATCAGCGCACCCGTCGGCGGATGGCCCGTCAACGCCTACATCCTCATCTGCCAAGCGACCAATGACGCTGCAATTGTCGACACGGCGGCACATCCTGACCTCATCTTGGAACAGTTGGATGCCCACAATGTGAATCCGACAGCGATCCTGCTAACACACGCCCACAGCGACCACACCGATGGGTTACCGAAGATCCAAACCGCTACTGGATGCGAGACCTACATCCATACGAACGAACCGAAACCGCAGAGCGAAACCAGATTACGTGAGGTGGCACACGGAGACACCCTCACTGTCGGTCAACTCACGGTAAGAGTCGTCAATACACCGGGGCACACGCCCGGCGGATGTAGTTTCATTGCACAGAACGTAGTGTTCGTTGGCGATGCGATCTTCGCCGGCTCAGTTGGTGGTCCTAATATCTCCCTTCAGGATGAAATTGATAGCGTTAGAGACAATCTGTTGTCACTTCCAGACACCGTTAGACTCTTTCCGGGGCACGGTCCCTCCACCACCGTGGGTGAAGAGAAGGCACAGAACCCATTTTTTTAATTTTTAAACTACGTGCCTTCCTATGCCGTTTTTCTTCGCGATAGATGGCATCGCTAACGAAAGGTTCAACTTTTGCTCTCCTATCTTCTCCAACGCTTTCTTTCGATCGGTTTATCTCTTTTGGCGGTATCGCTCCTTGTGTTCCTTATGGTGCACCTCATCCCCGGCGATGCCGCCGTCGCTATTCTGGGAGAACGCGCAACCGAAAAGGCACTTATCGAACTCCGAGAAGACATGGGACTGGATAAGCCTCTGTATCACCAATACGCCATATTTCTGTGGGATGTCGCACACCTTGACTTTGGACGGTCCTTCAAAACAAAACAACCTGTCATCGAAGAAATCAAACGCTATTTCCCAGCAACAGCTGAACTAACCCTCGCTGCAATGGCGTTTTCGGTCTTGTTCGGTATCGCGGCAGGTATCATCGCTGCGATCTCTCGTGGAACGTTTTTAGACTATTTCTCCATGTCAATATCCCTCGCTGGTATCTCTATGCCAATCTTCTGGTTGGG
>JAPOOP010000382.1 GCA_026713385.1 Candidatus Poribacteria bacterium
AGGCTTGTGCTGCATAGACACCAGCCTTCTATGAACTATTGAAAGTTTGATGGACACGCATTGTATTTTCCTTAAGCTTGTAGCCGGATACGACTCGGTAGTAATAGATACCTCCGTAAGAGTGGAGGGTCGCGTTCTCATCTACAACACGATTCTAAGTATGCCACAAACCTCCGTTTGTGTAAAAATCAAGTCTATTTATAACCTAAGTTGCTGCTAATGGATTTTGGACGTTTCAACACGGTTTTTCAGGCACTTTCCCCACCCGTTACTGCGAAGGGGACAGGGTGATATATCTATCTATAGAAAACGGTGTATTCAAGCAACCGCGCCCATAAGAGTGCTATTGCTTCGCAGTATCTAAGTAATTGTAAAAACTATCATAGTAAATATAAGGAGAACGGCGTTCCTCCAAAGCGGTGGACTTGATGCTAAAAAATTCTAATGAAACAGAAACCTAAAAAGCCTGCCCCAAATATTCTTCGCGAAATCCAAGCGGGTAAAGTCTTACCAGTATATCTCCTCTGTGGCGAGGAAAGTTTCCTCATTGAAGGAACCCTCAAACAGATACTCGAACATTTACTCCCACCTGAAACACGCGATTTTAACCTCACCTTTCTGGAAGGTACCGATATCACAACTCGAGAAATTCTCAGTCAGGTTGACCTCTATCCAGCTATGTCAAAATGGCGAGTAGTCGTTGTTCGAGACGCACCCTTTTTTAAAGCCCAACAACGTACAACACCGATAATGCTCCTCCGAAATGCATTCAAAATTGAAACCACAAACCCACAAAAATGTATCTCTACAATGGAAAAATTTTTAGAGGTCAACTCACAACAGATCGCCGAACAGCATATTGACTTCGCAAATGCGGTTGAAGCACTCATTGATGAGTTAGGTACAAGGTTAACCGACGAAGAGCGCGGTTTCTTAGAACGTTTACCGGAAATTGCTCAGCAGTTGGATACACCTGTTACTGGAGCCGGTGCCGCTGATGACATCGACTTATTGCTTGAATGGCTCCAAGCCGATCTACCGAAAAACAGCGTTCTGATATTTACAGTGCGCGGACCCGTGAACAAACGCAACAGGGTCGTTAAAGCGATTGAAACTGTGGGACGCTATAGGTCCTTTGACCCGGTCGAAGCCGGTCCGTCGCTGAACCGAGACCCGTTGTATAAAAAAGTCACGGAAAAATTGGGGGAATTCAATAAGCAGATAACACCCCGTGCTTTCACGCAACTCAGGACTCGCACCGGTGGTGATATGCGCACAATTGCCGAAGCGATCAACAAGATTGTCGATTTCGTGGGCGACAAGCGTCAAATTGACGAGCATGACGTCCAGAATATGGTGACACAGAACACTTATGATAGCATTTTCGATCTCACTGATGCAATTGGAAGGCGTTCAATTGGACAAGCATTGAAGAGTCTTTACGAGGTATTAGCAAGCGGACAAGAACCCATCTTGGTTAATTCGACGATCACACGTCAATTCCGATTTGCCCTCCAAGCCAAGCTAATGGCTGAAAAAAAGGGGCTGCGACCGCTCCGTAGCCGTATGCCATTTTCTGACTTTACGAAAAATATTTTTCAACCGCTTGTTGAAGAAATGGGTGGAGTTTTACCGAAGTCAGCCACTCATAACATTCTGAAACAGAATCCTTATGTCGCCTACAAAATTTTTCAAACGCTCCACGCTTTCAGTTCTGCGGAGTTGGTCGTTGCGATTGAAAAAACCCTCATCGTGGATACGCAATTGAAGACAAGCGACCTAAGCAAGACGGGGGTTCTGGAGCAATTGATATGTGAACTTTGTACCAGCCCAAAATAGAGCGGACCGCTTCTTTTTGACGTGATACTTAGGCGAGATTAAGAAACCAATAGAATATGATTCCGTTTTAAATACCATCTACGAATAGAAACAAGGAGTTTTTTATGAAAGGCACAAGACCTTTAGATAACGCCGAAATCCGAAAGGTGTCGTCTGCTTTTAACGGGACGTTCGCTGTTCGGAATAGGAGTTTATTCATGCTGGGTGTTTCGGTCGGTGGGCGGATTAGCGAACTGCTGGCGTTGAAAGTGAACGACGTGTGGCAGAACAACAAGCCGGTTGCTGATTTGCTGTTTGATCGGAACATTGTAAAGGGGGGTGAGGTATCAAGAGCTGTGCCTGTAAATGTAGACGGCAGACAAGCAATTGAGGATCTTATCGCTTGGCATCTTGATTTATATGGAAATATTGAAGCCACGCGTCCGTTGTTTCCATCCCGAAAAGGGCAAGGCTTGAAAGCGATGACGAGAATAGCGGCGCACGATGTGCTAAAGAACGCGTTTGAGGCGGCGGGATTAAATGGGAAACTTGGTACGCATTCTCTAAGAAAGTCTTACGCGCAACGCCTCTATGAACAGACAAACGATATTTACGCCGTACAAGAAATGTTAGGGCATAAAAGCGTGGTGACAACCCAGCGGTATTTGGGTGTGAACTACGCCAGCGTCCGGGATGCCTCGGAGGCAATGTCGATTAGTGCCGAATCTAACAGAAGTGTGCAAACGTTAAGTTCGGTCAATGATGCCTCGGATGACGTGCTTCTAATCGAATTGCTCCGTAGAGGAT
>JAPOOP010000484.1 GCA_026713385.1 Candidatus Poribacteria bacterium
ATACGTTTGTTATCTTTTTTCTTGAAGTTTCATAATTTCATCGAGTTGCTGACGGGCATGAACAACAATAACGTTTTCAGGATAGTCGGTAATGAGCGTGGTATAGGTAGCCGCGGCGTTGGCGAAATCGGCTTTTTGTCGATAAATTTCAGCAATGTTTACGAGCGCCTTCGGGATACTAAGGCTTTCTCGCTCAACTACCTGTTGGTATGCGTTGATTGCCTCAGTATCTTTAGCTTCTTCGCGGTAGATATCGCCGATGAGGAGCCACACCGCATCAATAATAGTGGCTTTCGGATAGGTCTCAAGGCTCCGTTCGCACTGTTGTAGTGCTTCCGCCGTCTGTCCGCTTAGATAGAGTTGCACAGCAGTGGCATAATCCGTGAGCGGAATTTTGAGGTAATCGGAGTGATTCTGGATAAGGACAATCCGCTCAAGAGCATCGTTTGTGAGCTGATCGGATTTTGAGATTCGGATAACCTCATTGTATTCTTTGGCCGCTTGCTCGAAATCGGCAGAAAAGAAATAGGAATCGCCAGTCAGTTTGCGGGCAACGGCACGAAAACGGTTAGGACGGTTGGCGATCGGTTCGAGGACTTCTCTCGCAAGTGTATAGCGTTTCAGTAGGATATGACATTCTGCCAGTCCCAATTGCGCTTCTACCAATTGGGTAGTGAGCAGACGTTGTGTGAGCAGGAATTGAAAAGTTTTCTGGGCGATTTTCGGGGCATGGATACCGTGCAGTTGCATCTGTCCGAGTAAAAGTCTGTTTTTGATAGAAGCCTCACGCGTGCTAACCAGTTCTTCTAAGAGAACGATGGCATCGTTCCATTGCTCCGTTCTTTGGTAGAGTCCTGCGAGTTTGGAACGGGCGTTTCTTATGCGTGTGCTGTCTGTAGAACCTGTTATCAATGCCTTATAGAAATCTACGGCTTGTGGGTTTTCGTTGCGTTCTAACATTCGTGCGTATGTCTCTAACGTCATATCAGTGTGAGTCGGATAGATTTGATGGAGTTGAGTAAACGCTGCGAGTGCTTGCGATGCTTTTCCGGCATAGAAATACAGTTCTCCCAAGGTCATGACGACGTTGGAATTCCGTGGATTTTGTGCCCTTCGTTTCTCAAGTTGAGCGATGAGTTTATCATGGATTGGTTTATAGTGATCGCCTTCGTAAATTTCAAGCATCGCATTCCAGATAGTTTCGCGTTGATTCCCCGTGAGTCCGACCTTTTGCAAAGCATCAATATAGACCTTGGCGGCTTGTTCAATTTGTCCTTGAATTTTGTACGCTGCTGCCAATTGTGTGTAAAGGTAACTATCTTTTGGACTTAAGCGAATAGCTTGCTGATATACGGCGATTGCTTCCGGATACATCTTATGGGAGAGATAGATTGCACCGAGTTGTTTCTGCTGGTCAACTTGATTTGCCTCATCTGCGGTTACTTTTTCCCATTCGGCTACGGCTTGCGCGGTGTTACCTGTTTCGGCATAAAGCGTGCCCAATTTCCTGCGGAGATTCGTATTGTTAGGGTCTTGTTCAATCGCCTTACGGTAGAGTTCAAGTGCCTTCGGATAGGCGTTTTGGTGTTGATAGAGTTCCGCTAATTGTTCCAACAGCGTAATATCGTCGGGATAGTGTCGCATCCGCTCTTGAATCAGTTTTTCAGCTTCTGTGTAGCGTTGATTGGTCATATAAAGCTGAGTTAGACTATTAAACGCGCTCACGCGATACGGTGAAGTCGGAAATGTCTCAAGAAAATACTTGTAGCTTTCCATTGCTTCCTCGGATTTACCGTCTGTTTGCTGGTATTTTCCAAGGAGATAGGCGGCTGTCGCGGCGGAAGTTGTGTTGGGGTGTTGCTTGAGAATTTGCTTGCATTGCCTGATTGCTTCTTTGAACTGATAGCGTTGCCAGTAGAGGTTTCCCAACCGATGAACAGCCTGCGTCGCATAAGAACCGTTCGGATTTTCGTCAACAATTTCTTTGAAGACTCGATGTGCCGCCGGATCCTCACCAACCTTGGCGTAACTTTGTCCTAACATCAACCGAATCGAGTCCTTTTGACTTTGACGAAGGGGCGTATAAGTACCATCAAGCCCAAGAACACCATTTTCAATCAATTCTTCGTACGCTTTAATTGCTTCTGCGTATCGTCGTTCGTGGTAATGGTCATGCGCGGTTTCTACGGGGTCTGACACCGGATTCACGCTTGGAGTGGTCGGGAGAACTTCGACTTGAGCGAAGGTCTGTAAACTATCCCCAAGTGTCATAAGAGAGAATAAGAATAGGATAGCAAGAAAGATGATTCGGTGTTGCATTGTGGTTTCCATTTTTTATTGGGGGTCATATCTCGATCCGCAAGATCTTGTGCCTTGCCCATTCTTATCGAGATAGACACGTGTTAACTATCTCCTCAAGTGTTCGCGTTTCCATCTCTAATTTGAGTCTATCAACTTTTTCACCACCGAGTTCCACCTCTAATGTCTTGATAGCGTTATTCACTGCATTTACATAAAATGGAGTTGTCGCGTCTGTTTCCGCGTAGATTGACGCGACCTTAAAAAAGAGACACAAACTCTCTTCAAATTCGCCTTCCGCGTGCGCTAACTGTCCGAATTGATAGAGCGAGTCTGCGATCTCATGGGGGGTTCCGTTCTCTTTGCGGTACTCCAGACTTGCTGTATAGTAGTCCCTCGCTTCCTCGTGTTTACCGTGACGAAGTGCTACCTTCCCAAGGCTGTCCAGTAGATAAGGAAACCCCACGTTGGAAGTAGAGAGGCCACGGGTGAGACGTAGACTTTCTGTATAGTAGCGTTGTGCTTCCTCTCGTAGACCTTGCTGGTTCGCGGTTTTCCCGAGATTATTGAGAGCGTAGGCGATACTCAGTTTATTTCCAAGTTCGCGAGCGAGGCGAAGGCTTTCGGTATAATGCAGTTTCGCTGCTTCAAAATGGCGACAATTATACGCCGTGAGTCCCAGATTGTTTAGTACAGTAACGGTATGCCATTTGTTGCCTAATACCTTCGCTATTTCTAAAGCTTCAGTAAAGTGTGTATCCGCCTCTTTAAGTTTTTTTTCATACCTTGCGATGATGCCAAGACAATTTAACGCCTTGACGATATCGAGTTGCTGCCCTATCGTTCTGAAAACTTGTAGAGCACTTTCGCATAATTGCCGAGCAGTTTCACATTCCTGTTGTTCATTATAGAGTGTTGCGAGAGCCACTCGAAGTCTTGCTATTGTCAGCTGGACCGACGCTTCGTTCGTTTCAGACGTGTCCTCTGATCCTTGATGTTCGCTGAGTCGTTGGTGCAATTCGGCCTCTGCTTGTTCCAGCCATCCCAATCCTTCAGTCCATAACCCGTGTATATAGAAAAATTTCGAGAGTGCGACAGCAAGTTGTCCGAACAGGAGCCATTCATTATTCTCCTGCGCAAACCCAAAAACAGCACGAAAGTTATCGAGCTCAATCGCCATATCTGAGAGTGCATCGCTCTGTTCAGGACCCTCTAACTTTCTATCCTGTTCTTGTGCTAACGTGAGGTAATAGTGTGCATGCGCCTCTCTGAATCCAGGAGGCTGTTGCTTCTCCCGGAGATACAGTTGTACCGGAACAGGGAGTCGGTAACGGGTTTGCGTCAGATATTCTTCAGTGATGAGTAACGATTTATCGTGTAAATTAAAGATGAGGTCGATTGTTTCTGTATAGGGAGAATCCTGTTCTTCATGAATACAAGCTGAGCTACAGATAGTTTCTGCGGCTTCCAAGAAGAATCCACCTGAAAAAAGCGAGAGTTGACAAAGCAGGAGTTGTTCCTCTATCTCTAAAAGATCGTAGGACCAGTCAATCACCGCATTAAGGGTCTGATGTCTCGCTGGCACGTCTCGATTGTTTGTCGAAAGAAGTGTAGATGATTTACTTGATGGTGAGTTGTCAAGTAGGACCTTTAAGCGAGCGAGAATGTTTTGTGGGGTCATAGCTCGGACGCGCGCTGCGGTAAGTTCAATCGCGAGGGAGAGCCCGTCAACTATACGGCAAATCGCGCCGATAGTTTCGGCATTGTCGGTCGTTAATTGAAAGTCGGGGGCGACTGCTTCTGCTCGCGCTAAAAAGAGTTTGACGCTTTCAAACTCGTGAAGCGTTTCGGAGTTCACATCTTCAGATGGAGTGGATAGCGGGGGTACCACGAACCGCTGCTCACCTGCGATTTTTAGGGGTTCTCGCGATGTGGTTAGGCAACGTAACGTGGGGCATCTGAGCAACAGTGTATTGACATCTTCGGACGCTTCCATTAAGTGCTCAAAATTGTCCAGCACCAACAGAAGTGTTTTTCCTAAAAGATATGAAACGACCTGTTCTATGACATCTTGTGCCGATTCTGATGGAAGATCGAGAGCCTTTGCGATTTCCGTAATGACATGGGCAGGCTGTCTCAAATCAGCTAACGCAATGAACCATACACCATCAGGATAAGTGTCCAGGAGTTCTGTCGCAACCTGTAGACTGAGACGCGTTTTACCGATACCGCCAGGTCCAGTCAGTGTTACCAGTCGTGTCTGTCCATCGGTGAAATACTCCACAATACGGCGGACTTCGACTTCTCTACCGATAAAACTGTTCATAGGTGCTGGTAGGTTATTAGGCAAATTGTTGAGGGTTTTTAGAGGCGGGAACTCGGTTTGTAGTTCAGGGATAGGGTGAGAGTCTGCGGGTGTCCGATCCGGCAGTGTGTCTCCCCGTGCCGACTTGCTGAAGGCTTCTTGCCACCGTTCTTCACCAGTGATTTTTAAAATAGAAGCCCGCGGTGCAAGCAATTGGAAAATCGCTTCAGGATGTTGAATGTTTTTCAGTCGATGTTCGCCAAGTGCAATAAAACTCCCCGGTGGAAATTGCGTTTTAACGAGTGCATGTGTCACAGCGGAGAGCAGGATCTGACCACCGTGTCCGGCATCTGTAATTCGTTTCGCAAGATTCGCGGGCATGCCGTGATATTTGTCATCTAATAGGATCATATCACCGGTGTGAATACCGATCCGGACGCGTAACGGCTCGATGTTTTCATGCCACTGATATGCCTTGAGTACTAACTGTATCTCAAGCGCGCACATAACGGCGGCACTTGCCGTAGGAAAAACAAAGAAAAAGGCATCACCTTCATTGCTTATCTCTGTGCCACCCCACACCGAATGCGCTGCCCGCAAAATCGTGTTGTGGGCATTGATAACCTCTGCCATAATCTCATTACCATGCGCTTCCCAAAGTAGTGTTGAACCTTCGATATCAGTAAACATCAAGGTAAGAGTGCCGACTGACGAATGTGGCTGTGGATTGTGTGTTGACACAGAATTATCCTTCTTCAAATCCATTGTTCCAGATTTCCGAAAAACTCAGAGAATTAGAGCATCGCCAAATTTGTGAGCAGTGCCATACCGTAAATCATACAATTTTCATCAATGTCGAACTGGGGGTGGTGACACATATTCACAATGCCTTTCTCTTCATTACCTGCGCCTACCATCACGAAACACGCTGGAATTTCTTGTGAATAGTATCCGAAATCTTCACCCCCAAGTATCGGAGACATTGGGACTATAAGTTTGTCCTCGCTAACCAATCCCCCTGCCGTGGATACGACTGTGTTGACACACGGTTCGTGGTTGTAAGTTACCGGGTACCCTTCTCGGTAGTCGAATGTATAGGTTGCGTCGTGTGAAGCTGCTAATCCCGCGAGGAGACTCTGTACTTGTCCTCGGATTCGTGTCTGTACTGCTTTTTGGAGTGTGCGTACTGTCCCACCTATCAGGACTTTGGGCGGAATGACGTTAAGCGCGGCACCCGTAAGCCCGTTTTGCAAGTTCGCATCTCCACCGTGGAGTTGTGTGACGCTGATGACCGCCGAGTCGAGTGGGTTCACATTTCTGGCAATGATAGACTGGAGAGCTGTCACAAATTGCGCACCAATAACAATTGGATCGACAGTGAGGTGCGGAAACGCCGCATGTCCACCTCTGCCGGTGAGTGTAATTTGAAAAGTATCCGATTGTGCCAACATCGGACCAGGACACGTAGCGTATTCTCCGACAGCATAAAGCGGAAAGACATGTATCCCATAAATTTCATCGACATCTTCTAACGCACCGTCTGCGATCATC
>JAPOOP010000393.1 GCA_026713385.1 Candidatus Poribacteria bacterium
CCTGCCACCATAACAATTCGAGATTTTTCTGACATATTCTGAACGCCTCCATTGGAAATATCTATCAGTTTAGCACATCATCAGACTTTTTGGCAAACCCTTTTGGTGAATGGCTATCAGTAGGCAGAGGAATAGCAGTCATAAGAATAACAGGCAAGGGCTGTTGGCAGGAAGAACGTGCGATGAATCACACTACTACAAACGAAGAATAGCAGGCAGCAGTCAGTAGTCAGGGCGGGTGATATGTACCCCGTCAGTGAAAGAATCGCGAGTAGAACTCGCTCCTACTGAAGAGGGGAATATCTTAGAATTACGAAAAGAAAATATTTGACAATTTCGGGGAGAAGCCTTAAAATATCCTCAAACTTAAATAGAATTAAAAATAAAATATAGGAGCAGACAATGGAGCAATTCCCGATCGTTGATACACACGTCCATTTATGGCATCCAGAACAGTTGAGATACCCGTGGCTCACGGAAGTCCCAGCCCTAAACAGCCCTTATCTCCTAAAAGATTACAACGATGCGTCCGGCGAACTGGATATCGAATCCATTGTGTTTGTCCAGTGCGATACACATCCGGATGACGGATTGAAAGAGACAGCATGGGTTACGGATCTCGCAACAAGGGTAGAACCTCGGATTCGGGGCATTGTTGCGTGGGCACCGCTCGAAGAGGGAGAACAGGTCGCCCCTTTTGTTGAAAAGTTGGCAGAGAATCCGCTCGTCAAAGGTATCCGCCGCCTCATCCAATCTGAAAGCGTAGATTTCTGCGTCCAACCCGATTTTGTGAACGGTGTTAAAACGCTCTCCCGCTACGGGTTGAGTTTCGATATCTGTATTTTCCATCCGCAACTCGCCAATGCCATTCGGCTCGTGGAACAGTGTCCGCACGTCCAATTCATCTTAGACCACATCGGTAAACCCGACATCAAAAACCAACTTTTTGATCCGTGGAAACAGGAGATCCAAACGCTCGCGGCGTTGCCGAATGTCCATTGTAAAATATCAGGTCTGGTCACAGAGGCAGACTTGAAAGCATGGACCCCTGCCGATCTACAGCCGTATATCGAACACGTTATTAACTGCTTCGGTTTCGATCGTGTCATATACGGTAGCGATTGGCCCGTCTCCACGCAAGCCTCGGAGTCTCCACGGTGGGTGCAGACACTGAGGGAGACTGTATCTGGTTGTTCATCTGCGGCGTTAGGCAACCTCTTCCGCGACAACGCGATTAGATTTTACCGACTTGATTCATAGATGTGTTAGTTCTGTGGAAAGGAAAATATGAAACCGCTACAATTGTTAGTCTTTTTCATGTTTAACGTATTGGTGTTGAATATAAGCATTTCTCCGCTTTGCGCAAAGGCACCAACGCCCCCAAAAATCCTGTTTACCTCCGCACGGGATAGCAATTATGAAGTCTATGTTATGAATCCAGATGGTTCTGAACAGGTGAACCTCACACAACATCGCGCAAACGATCTGGGAGCTGTCTGGTCCCCGACAGGCGAGAAGATTCTTTTTATTTCCGATCGCGGTGGTGAGCGAGACCTATATTCGATGAACCCAGACGGCTCCAATCAGCGACGCATCTTCAGGCGAAAAACTAAACTTTTTAGGAAAAGTCCAACATGGTCGCCCAATGGGAAACAGTTTGCTTATGTTGATGTGAACTGGAACACTGTGGATTCCACGATTCACATTGCCACCTTGGGTGAACAAGACACAGTACCCTTCGCGAAAGGTTTATATCCGGCATGGTCACCCGACGGTATGGAAATCGTTTGCACTATTGGGGGTCAACTTATATTTATCGACATCCACACAGGGGCACGAAAATTACTCTTACTTGAAAAAGAGATACACTTGCAACGCTTTCCGTCTTGGTCGGCTATGGGTGATAAACTTGCTTTTGCTGGGAACAACCATCCCTTGCCCGACATCAAGGGTTTGAATCCACAGGAAGCCAGGGATCTGCACAACGCATGGAAAGACAAACAGACAATCTTCATCGTCAACCGAGATGGCACCGGACTTAAGCAGCTTGTTGCAGAAGACGGTTCCGATGCGTGGATACCCGCGTTATCGCCAAGCGGGGACGAAGTTCTGTATACACAGTCAGTTAAGGAGACACCTCATATTTTCAAGTTCAATGTGAACAGCGGTGTCCGTACACAGTTAACACATGATGGATTCCGCAGATTCGGGAACTTTGGCGGGGATTGGTTCGATCCTGAGTTTGCGCTTCCGGTTTCACCACAATCATATTTTCTCACAACGTGGGGAACAGTGAAGACACACAGACTTCATGATTAAATAAAGAAAGAAAAGGGAAGGATGTGTTGTTCACCCTTCCCTTTTTTATCTTTTCAACTTCCCGTTATTCTATAGCAATCTGAGCCGACTTAAGCACTTGTTCAACCCGGAGCGGTTAGGAAACCGCACCTACCAGTGTTGGCGACAGGCTTAGTCGCCTGCTTTGACCTCTCGTCGACGCGGATGTAGCACGAACTCGGTATACCCGTTCGGTAGTTCACACCCTTTAAAAACCAGATCCAAAGCCGCTTGAAACGCGGTGCTCTGGTCATAATTCGGTGACATATCCCGATAATTCGGGTCACCGGCGTTCTGCTCGTCAACGATCTTCGCCATCCGCTGGAACGTTTCGGTTACCTGTTCTTTCGTAACGATCGCGTGGCGCAACCAATTTGCGATGTGTTGACTCGAAATCCGCAGTGTCGCTCGATCCTCCATTAACCCGACGTTGTTAATATCGGGTATCTTCGAGCAACCGATACCTTGGTCCACCCATCGGACTACGTATCCCAAGATACCCTGGGCGTTGTTATCCAATTCGTGCTGAATCTCATCGGGTTGTAACTCGCGATCCTTCAACAGAGGCGGTGTCAACAGGTCAGTCAAACTCGCACGCTGCCTCGCGGACAATTCCTTTATCCAATTTCCAACATCAACCCGGTGGTAGTGCATCGCATGAAGCGTTGCGGCTGTCGGCGATGGTACCCATGCGGTTGTCGCACCTGCTAACGGATGATTCACCTTCGTTTCAACCATCTCTGCCATCTGGTCAGGTTTCGTCCACATCCCCTTCCCAATTTGCGCAGTACCGAGCAGTGCGGTTTCAATCCCGATATCGACGTTCCAATCCTCATAAGCGAGCATCCACGGTTCATTGCGGATGTCCATCTTCGGAATCACGGGTCCCGCTTCCATACTCGTGTGGATTTCATCACCGGTTCTATCCAAAAAGCCGGTGTTAATAAAGACGAGGCGTTCCTGTGCGACTCGGATCGCCTCTTTGAGATTGACGGTCGTCCGTCGTTCCTCATCCATAATCCCAATCTTAATAGTATTCGTTGGAAGCCCAAGCGCCGATTCAATCCACTCAAACATCCGAATCGTCATATCAACCTCTTCGGGTCCGTGGAACTTCGGCTTGACGATGTAGATACTCCCCGTTTTGCTATTGGTGCGGGGACCGTTGCCCTGGAGGTCATGCATTGCGGCGAAACTCGTTACCATGGCATCAAGAATGCCTTCTGGAATCTCCTCACCGTCCGCTGTCGTGACGGCATCGGTGTACATGTGGAGCCCCACATTCCGAATTAGGAGCAGACTTCTGCCCGGCAATGTCACCGTACCGCCATCGGGTGCGGTAAATGTCTTATCCGGTGCGAGACGACGGGTAAGCGTTTCGCCGTTTTTCTCAAACGTTGTCTCCAGTGTCCCCTTCATAATACCGTTCCAATTCCTATAGACGCGTACCTTGTCCGCTGCATCCACCGCGGCGACGGAATCCTCGCAATCTTGGATCGTCGTGATTGCCGATTCAAGGATAACATCAACAACACCGGCAGGGTGTACCTTTCCAACGGGATGATCTCGGTCTATTTGTATTTCAATGTGCAGTCCGTGGTTGCGTAACAGAATAGCACTGAATTTTCCATCGTTTTGCGTAAAACCTACAAATTTGGTTGGATCGGCTAAACCGACCTCACTGCCATCACTGAGTGTTGCGCGTAACTGCTGCTCGTCTCGGACGGTTTTGAGAGAAAATTGCGTAATGTCAGAGAAACTTCCGGTTTCAAGTCCGGTCATTTCATCTAAAAACTTTTCGGTATACGCGACGACTTTCGCCCCCCGGATCGGGTTATAGGCAGTCCCTCGTGTCGCCCCGTCCGATTCATCGATGACATCGGTGCCGTAGAGTGCGTCGTAGAGGCTTCCCCAGCGAGCGTTCGCGGCGTTTAGGGCATAACGCGCGTTATCGGTGGGGACAACCAATTGTGGACCTGAGATGAGCGAAATCTCTGTGTCAACATCTTCGGTAATCACAGTAAAATCCCGTCCTTCAGGGAGCAGATAGCCTATATCCTTCAGAAACGCCGAATACGCCTCATCGTCTAACGGTTCATCTTTGCGCGCCAGATGCCACTCGTCAATCTGCTGTTGGAGTGTATCCCGTTTCTCTAAGAGTGCCTTATTTTCTGGTACGAACGCCGCAACGATGTCGCCGAACGCTTTCCAGAAGGCGTCCGCCTCTACCCCCGTACCGGGTGCGATCTCATCTTTTACTAATGCATACAAATCTTCATCTATCCTGAGATTACCGACTTCAATTCGGTTTCCCATACTCTTTTCTCCATTCCAAGATGCTGTAAGGTGTTGGATCCTCGTTAATCGATGCTTTATTGCACCGATAACAAATTTTGCCGCAATTGTTAATCATCATAGCAACAGATTTGTAGTTTGTCAATCGTTTTTTGTTACAGGACTTACGCAATTTTGACTATAGCAGGCTCTTTTATGGTAGATTTTAGAATTAACTGAACATTCTCAAACAGCGCGAATACCGCTCAAGGCATTTACGCTGGAAACCCAAACTAAAAGTTTATGCTACAAAGATGTTTATTTACTTTTAGGATTCACCATAGATGAGGATTTCCGAAAAAAGTCGTAAAGTCTCCTGACCCAAACTAATAGGTTTGCGGCGTACTCGCCCCGGTGAATGCCACACGCGCATTCATACCGTTGATTCATGCGAGGTGCATCATGCTACAAAAGAGCCGCATGCGTAAGCCCTATTAATTAAATGGTGGGATAATTCGGCTGGTTTTTCTTCTTGATTGGGGATTTTCGCCGATCTTTCCGCCGCGATTTAAACACATCGCTTGTCTGTTCAATGTGTTTAACACGATCCAAGAAGTACAAGCGCATAGGAGCCGCAGATTTATAATGCGGGTTATCCAGAAAAACATCTGGTTCGCCTAACAATTCGGTGATGAGCCCTTTTGTCCAGCCACGTTCCGAGATGAGCCGTGTCTGGGTGATTTTTTCTTTCTCACGCACTTCCTTGCGTTTTGCGGCTTTCTGCTGCTTTTCGGTTTGCCACAAGATTTTGAAATCGTCTGAACGTTCGACTTTGCGAACATCGGATTTTAGATAAATTGGATAGGTTAAACGTCCCTCTAAAAAGGTCATAGAGAAAGACTCATGCGACAAGAATCTCTCTACGCGTTCGGGTGTCCAATGTCCACGCCTCAACAATTCTTCGTGCGAAAAGTGGGTGTCGGGATGTCCTTCCATTTCTATACCCCAAATCTCGCAGAATCTTTTTCGCATTGAGACATTGTTGAAATTCTCAAGCATCAATTCTTTTTCTGCTTTCTCAATATCCTTGTAACGAAAGAGCCGAACCGCGTTTAAATCCTCTAATGTAATCACGGTAACACCATCTATCGTTCTCCCTAATTTTCTTTTGACTTCAAAATCAAAGAGTTGGGATTCAGAGAGAATCGTGCCCCGTTTTCCGAGCTGGGATTTGGTGATATATCCACCTTTTCTGACCGTAAAATTACGCGCGGACCTCCGCTGCTTCTGCTGTTTCACGCTGAATACCCCCGGACAGTTTTGTGTCGTGCTCAAGACGGTTTCACTATCAGATTATACTACACTTTTAGGCAATTGCCAACCCCTTTTTGATCGAAGTACCCACCCCTTCCAGGACTATTTAGTTTTCGGAAACCAGAATCGGGGTTACAAACCCCTCCCACAAAAATGGTTTGTGACAATTGAATGGCTCTGACGCCCTTCTCATGCGACTTGCGAAAATGCAGAACCTGTGTTAGTATGTTAATCGGAATAGAGAGTTCCCTTTCTCACTGAAGCGGAATATATAGTAAAACCCGTAATTACTTATACACCAACGCAAGGGCAAGGTTCCAAACCTCGCCAGCGGCGGTGGGACCCTTGTTCACTGACGAATTGTAAACATAATTACGGACGGTTTGGCAAACGACACGGTAGAACGACGGCAACAGAGGCACAGACAATTAACAGAAATGCAGACTGAATGAAGATGAGGCTATTGGAGGTAATTTCATGAGTTCTAAAACTGAAGGTTTCTTTCCGAGTAGTAGAAAAGTATACGTCTCCGGTAATTCACAGTGGGATATCCGCGTCCCTTTCCGTGAAATCACGCTCACCGCGACACACGTAGCAGACGGAACGGTTGAAGAGAACGAACCGTTACGCGTTTACGATACCAGCGGTGCGTGGGGCGACGATTCACAATCCTGTGATGTGGAATCAGGAATCCCCACAGTTCGGCAAGACTGGATTCTGGCACGTGGCGATGTTGAAACATACGACGGCAGGGAGATCCAGCCACAGGATAACGGTTATCTCACGAGAGGGCATGAACAGTACGCCCGTATGCGATCAGAATCAAAAGGTGGACTGAAGAACTTCCCCGGTTTGAAACGGAAACCGCTACGCGCAAAGAACGGTGAAGCTGTTACACAGATGGCGTATGCGAAACGCGGGATCGTGACACCTGAGATGGAATATATCGCCATCCGCGAGAACCTCGGTAGAGCGGAAGCCTACGAGGCTATCGACGGCGACTATCGGACACGCAACCGATTGAACCATCAACATCCGGGTGAGACGTTCGGTGCGTATATTCCTGAATATATTACGCCAGAATTCGTCCGAGATGAGGTGGCGCGCGGTCGGGCGATTATCCCTGCGAACATCAACCACCCCGAAAGTGAACCGATGATCATCGGTAGAAACTTCCTTGTGAAAATCAATGCGAATATCGGTAACTCTGCTGTCGCCTCCTCAATCGAGGAAGAGGTCGAAAAGATGCGATGGGCAACGAAATGGGGAACCGATACGGTGATGGATCTCTCAACGGGTAAAAACATCCATGAGACGCGAGAATGGATCCTTCGTAACTCGCCTGTTCCTATCGGGACAGTACCGATCTATCAGGCACTGGAGAAGGTCGGTGGTAAACCGGAAGAACTCAGTTGGGAGGCGTATCGCGACACACTTATCGAACAAGCTGAACAAGGTGTCGATTACTTTACGATCCATGCAGGCGTTCGTCTCGCATATATACCACTGACGGCGAATCGCTCCTGTGGTATCGTCTCGCGGGGTGGCAGCATTATGGCGAAATGGTGTCTCTCACATCATCAGGAGAGCTTCCTCTACACCCATTTCTCCGAAATTTGTGAGATTATGCGTGCTTATGATGTCTCCTTCTCCCTTGGTGACGGCTTACGCCCGGGTGCGATCGCCGATGCAAACGACGAGGCACAATTCGCAGAGCTGGAAACACTCGGTGAACTGACGAAAATCGCTTGGGATCACGATTGTCAAGTCATGATTGAGGGACCCGGACATATCCCAATGCACATGATTAAAGAGAACATGGATCTGCAGCTGAAACATTGCGACGAGGCACCATTTTACACGCTCGGTCCGTTGACGACCGATGTCGCCCCAGGCTACGATCACATCACAAGTGGTATCGGTGCGGCGATGATTGGATGGTTCGGATGCGCAATGCTCTGCTACGTGACCCCGAAGGAACACCTCGGACTCCCGAACAGAGACGATGTGAAGGAAGGTGTCATCACTTATAAGATCGCTGCACATGCGGCTGACCTCGCGAAGGGACATCCGGGTGCGCAGGAACGCGACAATGTGTTGTCGAAAGCACGTTTTGAGTTCCGCTGGGAAGATCAGTTCAATCTCAGCCTCGATCCAGAGACTGCTCGCGAATATCACGACGAAACCCTTCCGAGTGAATCGGCAAAAACCGTTCATTTCTGCTCCATGTGTGGTCCGCATTTCTGCTCTATGAAAATTACGGAAGATGTCCGTAAATATGCAGAGGCGAAAGGTATCACCGCTGAGGATGCCCTTACAGAAGGGATGGTCGAAAAAAGCGAAGAGTTCAAGGAACAGGGTCACCAACTCCATGTCGCATCCGATGAAAAGAACGAAGCGGCTGATTAAAGGCAGTCCAGGAGCACATAGTTAAAAATATGAACATTGGAATTATTGGTTGTGGAACCATCAGCAGTGCCTATTTTGAAGGTGCACGAAAAACTGACATTTTAGAAATCAAAGCCTGTGCCGACCTCCGAATGGAATCCGCACAGGCGCAAGCCGAGAAATATAACTCCCACGCATGCACTGTCGATGAATTGCTTGCAGATGATGAGATCGAACTCGTCGTGAACCTCACCATCCCGCGGGCACACGTCGAAGTCGGTCTGCAAGTCTTGGAAGCCGGCAAGCACGTCTATAGTGAGAAACCGCTCGGTGTGGATACCGACAGTGGGAAACAACTGATTGATAGCGCTGCTGAAAAAGGACTCCGTGTCGGTTCAGCACCCGATACTTTTCTCGGTGCAGGCGTCCAGACCGCACGACGGACACTGGACGCAGGGAAAATTGGGAGACCTATCGCCGGGACAGCGTTCATGTGTGGACACGGACACGAAAGTTGGCATCCCAACCCCGCCTTTTACTACGATCTCGGTGGTGGTCCGATGCTCGACATGGGACCTTATTACGTAACTGCACTCGTCAATATCCTTGGTCCCGTCAAACGCGTTGCCGCGATTACGACGAAAGCCTTTGAAGAACGTGTCGCGACGAGTCAAGCCGTGCGCGGTTTGCGAATCCCTGTCAAAATTACAACTCACCTCACCGGCTCGATCGAATTCCAGAACGGTGCGATCATCACAATGATTATGAGTTTCGACATGTGGCGGCACAGTCTTCCGTGCATCGAAATCTACGGTGAAACCGGCTCAATGACGGTTCCCGATCCGAATGGGTTTGGCGGTCCCGTAAATGTCTGCCCCGCGGGTGGCGATTGGGAAGAACAGGAAATCGTTCTCCCGAATAATGCTCGGATGATCGGCGTGATTGACATGGTGTCGGCTATCGGTTCAGGACGCATGCATCGTGCAAATGGTGCCTTGGCGTATCATGTGCTTGAGGTGATGTGCGCCTTTGATAAATCCTCGGAAACGGGTGAACACGTCGTCATCGAAAGCACGACGGAACGTCCCGATCCTGTGCCACTCGGTTTACAGGAATGGGAAATCGATTGAGTATACGGCGGTCAGCGATCAGTGCAGGCAGCCTTTTACACGATTCAAACCACCGAATTAATTTTGTTACCCTTATCTGAAAGAGAAAATCAAAACATGAAAATTGGAATTATCGGTTGTGGTGTCATCAGTGGTGCCTATTTTGAAGGGGCGCGAAAAACTGACATCTTAGAAATCAAAGCCTGTGCGGACCTCCGAATGGAATCCGCACAGGCACAAGCCGAAAAATATAACTGTGAGGCATGTACCGCCGAAGAATTGCTCGCAGACGATGAGATAGAACTTGTCGTGAATCTTACGATTCCGCGCGCACACGTGGATGTGGGTCTGCAGGTATTGGAGGCAGGTAAACACGTCTACAGCGAAAAACCGCTCGGCGTGGACACCGAAAGCGGAAAGCAACTGATTGATACCGCCGCTGAAAAAGGACTCCGTGTC
>JAPOOP010000486.1 GCA_026713385.1 Candidatus Poribacteria bacterium
AGATTCAATCGCTGGTTTCCCCGGAACAACCGCGCCTGTTTCGATGAGTGCGGTGTGATCAATGATGATTTCTTCAGTAAATGCGCCGTGCTCTCCATGGCAATTAAGACAACTTTGCTCAAAAATGGCATACGCCTGCTGGGCGAGGTCCTGTTGTGCATTAGCACTTCCGGATTCTAACGCCATGAAAGTTAAAGTGATAAGAAAAAAGTTTATTGCTGTTTTCATAGTGTATTCTCCGATTAAAGGTATTACGAAATGTATGCGTTTTCATTTAAAACAGTTTTGAACCTATACCTCTTACTCAAAGGCATTTGCGACAACAACTAAGTCCAACACATTGACCGTCCCATCGCCGTTAACATCGGGAGCGTCTTTGCCGAAAGCGTTGGCGATAATGACTAAATCCAAGATATTGACGATACCATCCCTGTTGAGGTCAGCAACATTGTTAGGGCTTTTCAAGTATATCTCACCGTCTAAATCTGGAATTGTGTGAGAATTTCCTTCGATCCCACTTGAAACGCCTATTGTGCCTTCCGAGAACTGGATCTGTTGTTCTGTGCCACTGCGGTTATAGACCGCCCAGCCGTTGGTAAACTCACGGATATAGAGACCTTCACGATCGCGATAGAGAATCCCTTTTCCGCTTATTGGACGACCGGGGTCGGCATCCCAGAAGTCGTACCAATAAACTTCTTCATGACTGGAATTTTGATATTGTACGTAGCCATCTGAGAGTGTTAAACTCATCGTTGTAAAAACACGCATCCACTGCTTATTTTGAGGAGAATCTGGCGGTTCTGCATCAAGATCGAATCCCTGTAAACTGTTGATACGCGGTTCTCGGAAATGAGTTTCTGCCCAAATCAGGGTTTGTTCAATCTCAGAAATATCCACACGTGTATAGCCAAGAGGCTTATGCTGACTTACAAGAGGCTTATGCTGGCTTAAATGAGTGAGATCCCCCCAAGGTATTTCCAGGATAGGAAGTGTTTCTATGAAAGTTCCGTTGACATATTCCGCCCATCTCGGAATCTTGGATTCGTTGGCGTTTACGAGTATTAAGAAATCATCGTCTACCGCAGCGCGAATGCCTTGCAAGATTTTATCTCGTGCGACGTGCTCTTCTTCACGTGTCCGCAGCTCACGAAGTCTTAGATCTTCGTTCCAATGGTCTAAAAAAATGCCATCAAACAATCCACATGACGCGATAGCTGTCGCTTGATCGATCGCCCATCTTTGCGTTTCAGGAAGCGTGAAGTCTACGAGGGCTTCCCCCCAAATATCAATAATACGGTTGCCATTTTCGTCCCGCAACCAGAGGGGCCAATCTTCCGGATATGCGTCAGGTCTAACACCACTATAGTATTTAACAGGGACAAGGAGTATCGCATTCGGATTAAATTCTAAAATCGCATCTCGTCGCGCTTTAGCTCTTTGAAAGTCACCAATCAGATGAACACCAGCACTGGTATCTTTGAACCTGAGAAGAAGCGTCTCAGGACAACAGAAATAAAGGTCGAAGTAGGCGATAGCCTCATGTTTCTCGTGATCTGGAGACACTGATAATATAGACGGGCGGTTAGGGATAGAAACCCATGAACCGAAAACCGATGGATACGTACGATCCTGAATCCGCTGTATAACGGGAGGTTTAGGTAATTCACATTCTAAGACAACGCTTCCGGGATTATTATCCGAATATAGGATTTCTATGTTGGACAACGCTGCCAACGGAGAGAAATCTACAATCCAATTGTCGCTCACCCCCAATTCTCTCAATTGCGTTAGGGCGACAAGCGGTGAAATGTCTTCAATCCGGTTGTTTGCCAAGTGAAATATCCGTAAATTAGTAAGCCTTGTAAGGGGCTTTATGTTGCTAATTTGATTTGCGGACAGATCTAATTCTTCTAAATTTATCAAATTCGCCAATGGCGTAATGTTGGAAATCTGATTATTATAAATCTTCAATACTTTTAGGGACACCAAGTTTTTAAGGGGGGCAAGATCGCCTATTTTACTCCGGCTTAAATGCAAGAAATGAAGGTTTTTGGCGTGCTCTAATCCTTGAAGATTTGATATGTCAGAACTCAGGACAATCAGATCTGTAAGCTCCCCTAAGTGAAAGGTGGTTAGAAGTGTTCGTTGTGGTAAGTTAAGATGTTCCCGAACAGCCTCTCGGAGTGCAGGATCCGGCATCCAGTTTTCTTCTTGAGCGAAAGTTGTTACAGTGAGACAAAAAAGTACGATAGCGACGACACAGATTTTCCGTCTGAGTTCAAGTCGAGGTTTATGATTGATAAAATAGTATTGATTTCGCATATTATCCTCCAAATGCATTTGCGATATTGACAAGATCAAAAAACATTGATAATACCAGCGCCGTTGAGACCGGCAGGTGGGTCTATCTATTTCAGGTAGATTTCACCGTCTAAATCAGAGAGGGTGTGCTGAACGTTGGTGATGCCACTCGCGACAGCGGATGCTTGCGCCGGTAAATAAATCTCTTGCGCTTTTCCACTGCGATTGTAGACTGCCCAGCCGTTGGTGAACTCGCGTATGAAAAGTCCTTCTTGATTTTGATACAACCGCGATTTCTTACCGACGGGTTGCCCGAGGTCCGCATCCCAGAATGGATACCAATAGTGTTGGTGGTTGTGCTGATGTGGTTCACCTTTTATATGGTCTATCTTATGTCCGGACGAGAGCGCGTACTCATGCTTATGGATGATGCCCGTAACTCCCATGACATAACAAACGTAACCATCAGAATGTGTGAGACTCAACGTCGTAATAACACGCATCATTTGCTGGTTACTGGGAGAATCCGGACGCTCAAACGGAATCCCTTGACCTTCAAGCGCATTTATTCTCGGTCCACGAAAGTTCTGCTCCGACCATAACAAGGTGCTTTCAATCTCTCGAAGACGATCATGCGTGTAAGCCGTATCGCCTTCGTCCAGAATAGTTTCTATGAACGCTCCATTAACATAGGGTGCAGAAAGTCGAGCCTTATGCCGTCCCGTATTGACAATAATCAGAAAATTGTCACCAACAGCCTCACGAATACGACGCATCATAGATATTCTCGCCGACCACTCGGCTGCAATACTTCGATAGTAAACCCCGTTGTCATCCTCAAGCGTAACTGTGCCTTCCTGCCACCGGCCTAAGAAGACACCGTCGTAGAGACTACAGTTGGCTACGGCGAGAACTTTCTGAACGAGGATGTCCTGAACGACGGGATGCGTAAAATCTATCAGGAAGGTTGAACCTCCAGCGTAAGCAGGAACTCGATCGCCGTTCTCGTCTCTTATCCAATGCGGCCACTCTTCAGGGTAGTCGCTTGGATCGGCATCAATGTAGTCGAGACTCACAAGTCTTAGAAAGTTAGGATTTTTTGAAAGCAGATACTCCCTTTTCCAGTGCGCATCGTCTATTCTACCAAAGAGTCGAAGCCCTCTCGGTGTAGGATGCCATTGCAGGTGAAACCCTGGTCCACCCCAAAACAGATCGTGATAGACGAGTTCCTCATCATCGGATAGGTTTGGTACGTTGAGCATATCGTAATACCACGCTGAAAAGACCGAAGGATACTCCCTATCTTTGATACGAGATGCTACCGCGTCCCGCGATACATCATCACAGATCCGGAAATTGCCATGCGTGTCTAACTCCTCTAAGTGCGTCAGCCCATCAAGCGGTGAAAAATCCCGAATATCATTATTTTCTACCAACAACTTTTTGAGATTGACTAACCCTGCGAGGGGTGAAATATCTTCGATCTCGTTCCTCCACACATGTAAAGTCTCTAAACGCGTGAGTATTGCGAGTGGACGTAGGTCTGAAATTTGGTTCTCTCCTAAATCAAGAAAAGCAAGTCCCGTTAGACCTGACAAAGGAGATATATCCTGAATCTTATTGCCTATCAGAACAAGTGCTTGCAAATCAGTCGCATGCTCTAAACCTGTAAGATCAGCGATCCCCTTGTATCGCACATCAAGACTTGTTAGGTGTTGTTGAAGATATGCCCGGGTCAAAGGGATGTCTGCCGGGATGTCAAGTTTCTCTCGGACAGCCTGTCGAAGCGCGGCGTCCGGCATCCATTGTGTTGCAGAAAGTCTGAGCGAATCCTCCGAGGCATTGAGAGTTGCGTCTCTCTCAGAAGCGTGTAAACCGTTCCCATTGTTTCTACTGATAGTGGTAGTTTGTCCCATCTGATTTCGCAGTGCGGGTTTTGCGTCAATATCAAGGACAATAGGGGCATCAATAATTTCAATAGTAGGTTCGGATTCTGCCTCAAAACTATAGGGTTTCTGAAAATGTGCAAGGTATTGGTTGCTGACACTG
>JAPOOP010000690.1 GCA_026713385.1 Candidatus Poribacteria bacterium
GACGACAACAACAGAATTATCTTCTCCAAACTGTAGACCGATGCCGATACTCCCTTTGGGATCGAACGTATATGCTGGACCAGACACACTCCAAACCTGTCCCTCGTCAAAGAAGACAATGCCAAATGCATTTTTGAAAATACCCCAGTCGAACAGATTGGATAAACGGTAGTGATATTCGACGTTGAGTAGAAATCCCCGGTCTCCTGCAAACGTGTATGGAGAAGACGTATGTCCGCTTTTGTAGGTTATTGGACCACCAGATTCACTTTCCGGTCTATACCAAGGATACCCCCTGATGCCTGCCATTCCACCAATGATAAATTGGCGTTGAATTGGCAAAGTCGAGTTGGAAAACCCAAACAGAAGCCGAGTGCGTACTCGGTTATTCTTTAAACGGAAAGCATACCGAAAGTGCAATTGTAAACGTGTAAAACCAAAATCGGACCCTACTGCCGCATTGCTGTGTTCAATGAAAAACGTGTTGTGCCAACCCACGGAATTCGTTATATTATTCAAATCGTATCGGAAGGTAAGGCTCCGCATTTTGCCGGGAATTATTGATGGGTTTTCTCTCACACGGAGTTTCGATCCCCAGTTGGCGACAAACCAATCTGTGCTTCTCTGTAGACTCGCGTGTGATTCAGCAACCATTGCCAATTTGAAGAAGTGGGATGGCAGGACCGGTGACCACTGCAATGCGATCTCGGCACCTTGCCGCAGATAGTAATTTTGAAGATCTGGTGTCCCAACGATACGTTGAAAAATGGGTAGTGGATTGTTGTAATTCGGAAAAAGTTCAGGAGCAACGACATCTGTCAAACGGTGAATTTGTGCTGTGAGTCCGAGATTCCAAATGTAAGGTTTCCCCCAATTCGCTATGCCACCCATCCGGTAATGGACATGCGGGTTACCGAACGCATAACTCGCCTTTCCAAAAAGCTTTGAAGTCTGATCGCTCGATGAATCTCTGATGTTCCACGTCCAAAGGGGTCCGACATCCTTTCGTTTGCCGAGTTCAAAACCAGTGCCGATTTCCCACCCCGTCACTCGATTAAATCCGAGGCGTAGCGGCGGATTGAGACCAAGATACGCATTCGTAGAAAGCGGTTTCTCATCAACAGTAATCGTCGCGACGTATTTTGAATTCTCCTCAGCTATCTGTAGGTTTAACTCGTCAAAGTAGGGCATCGCTTTATAGAGTGTTTTGAGTGCTTGTTCAAGGTCTTCAGAACCGTTTTCAAGTGCCTGTTGAATCTGTGCTTCCGATATCTTCTCATTTCCTTGAATGCGTATTTCGTGGATCGGGACTTCCCCTGCCAGAAATCGTGTGCCTACGGCTGAAAGTTGAGCATCTAATTCCTGTAAAACCAACTTGCCTGCTGTTGATTTGTGGACCTTGTTAGCCTGAGAACCAGAGATTTTCAAAGATTTTAGGACTGACAGGGTTCGCGTAATCGGCAGATCCGTCACAGTAATTATCGCAGTGTGCTTGGCATTCACTTCTTCAACGCGTAAAGATGCCTTTTTAGAACTATTGAGGAGCACGCTTGTAAGAATAGGCATAACTTCGGCGATGTCGCCAGATCCACTTTCGAGGACCCGCACAATGTTGGCTCTTTCAATTTCGTTTACACCTTGGATTTGAATATCGTGAATTTGCTCACCATCAAAAGTCCAATCCCATGACTCTGCCGGTTCTAGTGTTTCTTGTAACGATGGGGATACCTCTTCAAGAGTACCGGTTGTAACTGGAGGTGTAGACTCGACAACTTCAGGCGTTGAGGGCGGCGGAGGGGGTGCGATTTCCAGATCACGAGGTTTAAGCGATGTCAGTTCAGAAATCTCAATACCGAGTTGATTGAGATTGAGTAGCAATTCACCGAGCTGCTTTTTCGGGATTTCGCCAACGATATTTATGAGATACACATCGTCACCGCTTTTAACAATAGCGAAAACCCCCTGAATAATCTCATTTACATGAAGGGTATAAAGATGCAAATTGTCATTTTCGACATCGCCTTGAAAAGGTTGTCCTAATACATTCCAGCCGCGCGCTTTTAGCGTCTCTCCGTAATATTGAACAACTTCCTTAAGGTTAACAGACCGACTTCGATAACTGCGGAGATGTAAGTTGTCTATAGTGTTAAACAGCGGCACAATATTGGAAGTCGGTTCCTCCATCACGAGAGCAATGACACGTCTGTCTAAATCAAACTGGAATTCAGAGGATGGCAGATTTGGAAAATCGAAGGCGACAGTGCCGTTATTGGACTGTGATTGCCCTGTAGGGGCAATGAGAAGCAGGAGTGTTATCATTATTTTTCTACCAGCATATTTCATTTAATATCTCCCTTACTAATCACTTTCGATGTTCTTTAGGCGTTGTTGTAGTTTTCTCAAGGCATCTGGAATGCGAGGTTTGCCGGATCGATAGATTACCTCGGGTGGCACAATCCTTCCGAGCATATATTCCTCCGAGCGCAATTCCAATGTGGGGATTGTTATTGAATAGGAACGCCTCGTCTCAGAATAAGGTTCTTTGGAATGGGTATAGTACCACTGTAGCGCGATAGAGTATCGAGGACCTTGGAAATATTGAATCTCAACAGGGTACATGCCAGTCTTGAGCGTTATACTGCCACGTTTTCCCTTCCCTTCGTGAATGCCATCGTTATCCACGATGAGCGTACCGTCGATATATAGTTTTGCTCCGTCATCTGCATAAAGCCCGAAATGATACAATCCGGGTGTCTCGATTGCTAACTCCCCGCGGAAACGAATTGCAAAATCCTCAACAACATATTGCATCTCTGGTGTCGGGAATCCTTGAGTATAATCTCGTTTAGAGACATCTAAGTTTGCTGTAACAAAGGTATAGACAGGTGTCAAAAGGTCGAAGTCCGGCATTCGATGGATGGGACCACCGGGGACGTAGACTTCCCCGATTAATCCGTGTCCTGCCATTACATCTGTGTCAAAGATACCAAGACCTGTATCTATGCCGTCAAGCGTTGGGAGTCCGACATCCGCTGCGCCTGTTCCTTTTGCAAAGTGTTTTCCGCTCCCATATCCGCCGGTCCCACGTCCCCCGCGCCCAAGCCCACCAACTCCTGTTCCTTGCTGTCCGTCAGCGACAACGGGACCTGAGAGTGTTCCATCTTCACCGAAACTGGTATTTGAGACAGGACTCGGCGTATCTACTTGGGGAAGATCGGCATGCGTAACGACATCGGGAGTTACATCGGCATGAACGGGTGCTTTTGGAACGCTCACC
>JAPOOP010000297.1 GCA_026713385.1 Candidatus Poribacteria bacterium
ATAAACATTTTGCAGGCTGGGGTACCCTGGACCTAAACCAGATAAAGCCGATCTGATTCGGAATAAGAGCCTGCGGGTGGAGCGACAGTAAGACGGTGGACTCTCTGAGAAAACCGCAGTTGCTATGAAACCGAAGCCCCAACCTTTAGGTTGTGGGTGGTATCACTACCACAACTATGCAATCCAATATACTCTTCTGAGTAACCCTTATGGCGAATGCGGACACAACCAATTTGTTCGCGCATCATGAGAGGGTCCTGATGATAAAAGACGATGTCCAATTAATTCAAAGAGTTTTATCAGGCGACGATGAGGCATTTGGTGTCTTAATCCAAAAATACCGAAAAGGGGTCCATGCCCTCGTCTGGCGGAAAATTGGCGATTTTCACTACGCTGAGGAAATTACGCAAGACGCTTTTCTTCAGGTATACAAGAAGCTTTCAACGCTCAAGAATCCCAGTCAATTTTCCGGATGGCTCTATGTCATTGTGGATCGACTCTGCATTAATTGGCTCCGAAGACACAAACCTACGGCACAATCGCTGGAAGCAACAAGTATAAGAGAGATAGAAGAATTTTCTTATACCTGTTATGTATCGGAGCAACGCGAAGCGGAAGCACTGGATCATCGATCTGCAGTCGTCAAGAAGTTGCTGAAGAAGTTACCGGAGAGTGAACGCACTGTGGTAACACTCTACTATCTCGGTGATATGACAACCAAGGAGATAGGCAAATTCCTCGGTGTATCCGTGAACACGATTAAGAGTCGGCTGCGTCGGGCGCGGAAACGTTTACTGGATGACCAAGAACGCTTCGTTCAAAAGGTTCTCGGCGGTGTACAGTTATCAGAAAATCTAACAAGCCATATCCTGCGACAGATCGCCGACATGGAACCGATACCCCCTCCGACTGCGAAACCGCTGTTCCCGTGGGTTGCTTTCGGTACCGCTGCCCTTCTAATCACCTTGATATTAGGCACGAGCCAACCCTACCTCACCCGTTTTCAACACCCGTATAGTTTCGAGGCAGAATCCGAGCCGACCATTGAAATTATTGATGTGCCTTTTACGCTTGATACTGATTCAAAACCGCATGTCCGGAATCAGACTGGAAGTGCTGTGTCCCCGGGCAAAAACAACAGTGCCGGTTTACAGACTTCTGAAGCGCATTTGACGACCACTACGGAATCGGATGTACCCGCTAAATTCTCTACCGCGCAGTGGACACAAGCAAGTGGTCCTCAAGGGACCCCAATCTTTGATACCTTTGCTACGTCTGACGGCACACTCTACATTGACACACAAACGGGTATCTATAGGTTAACAGCTGACGCATCTACTTGGACGCGCATCGTCCCGGATATTCCAACCCTTGGCGGTTATATGTCTATGACAGAGTATAACGAAACCCTCTATATCGTTTCGGATGAAGAAATCTTCGCTTCCAGTGATGATGGCGAGACATGGAACACCTTTTGTCCTCGACCAGACGGGCATCGTCATGTTGGACTGATCGTAACGGATGCACCGCAAATTACGCCTTCGCGAACAGGCATTACAATGTATCTTGCGTTTCGAGATAAAGGCATCTTCCGATCTACGGATGCCGGTACACGATGGGACTCGTTTAACGAAGGATTATCAGGCAAACGCATTCGCGCAATGGTGGAAATAGGAAGCGCGGTATTTGTTGGCACAAACGAGGGGCTCTACCGACTCGGCGCAGATCGGTGGGAGCAGGTGCCAGTGGAAATCTTCAAAGCTACCAGATCCTTTGAAACAGAGGCGTTTGCTGACGCAGACAGCGGGCTCTACCGTCTCAACGCAGAGCGGTGGGAAAAGGTACCGGTGCAATTCTCCAATGCTATCCATTTCCTGAAAGTCTTTGAAAACAATCTCTATGTTGGTGTCGGTTCGGATATGTCTATGTGGCACTCGCCTGAAACGAAAAGAGGAATGATAGTAAATCCAAAAGCACTCAGAGGGGTGATTTTCCACTCAGCCGACTTGGGTAAATCGTGGACGGAAATAACGCCTAAAAATGAGCCTCTCTTTTTTACGGCAGGCACGGATATGGAGTTTTGGGCTGCTGGCGAGACGCTCGTTTTAAACGGTTCTGAGCAATTTCGTTCAACGGATACGGGGAAAACTTGGACAAAACTTGGCACTAACACGCGTTCGTTGACGGGTCTTAATTCGCGAAATATAGGCGTAAACGGAAGGACTTTTTATGCGGTTGGAACGAACGGGATTTATCGAACAATTGATGCCGGTGAATCGTGGCATCCATTTATGGATGGGATCATAGGGACGAGGATAGGAAGTCTGGTGGCGTTCAACAACCGACTCTATGCATATACCTACGGTGATATTGCTCAATCAACCGATGCCGGTGAATCGTGGACAAGCGTTCTGATAGATTCCAAATCGACAGGGAAAGAAAAGGCTCCCGTTGATTTCTCTTCTAATTCAAACTTGGTGGTTGCAGAGGGTACACTTTATGCGATTGCGTCTGAAGAAGAGAATCTGCGTATTTACTGCTTATCTACGGATACCAATATCTTTGCTCCAGTTCAAAGTATACCCACTTTTCATGCTGGAATGTTGTCTACCGAATTATGGAAATCTATTACGGAAGCGAAATATATCTCTCTCTATAATCGCATGGAAATGGATACTCGATTGATAACTGCATTGCGTAGGGCTGCAACCCGTGCGACAACCGGTGGATTTGCGATCAGTGATGGAACGTTCTATGTGGAATACCAGCGAGTGCTTTTCAAATGGAAACCCGGCGATTTAGAATGGACGAATACAGGATTAGTAGACCTTACCGAAGACTCGGAGAGGGGTAGACCTTGGAGACAAGGATTCAGATTGGCGGCTACCGGGCAGACTGTCTACGTCGGAAAACGAAATGGCACACTGTTTCAATCACTTGATGAGGGAGACAGTTGGAGAGATATTACACCGAACCTTCCACTCCACTTTACCCGCTTCAAAGAGATCGTCTTTGTCGGGTCAACGATTTACGTCGCAACGGATGAAGGGGTCTTGATTTCACAGAACGGCGAACACTGGCGCGTACTCACCGATAAAATGGGGACTCGTCCCGTTATAGATAGATTCGCAGTCAATCATACTGACATTTATGGTGCCGGTAATGCGGGGGTCTATCGTTTAGATGCTCATAGCAAGTGGGAACAGATTTCTCCAAGTATTCGGCATAGAATTGACGCGCTTGTCGTCGGCAATAATAAACTTTACATTGATCTTATGCAAGGCGGGATGTCTCATATCTCCCTTGAAAAACTACAGTAGGGGCAGTTTCCCAACAGCGTCAGATATCTAA
>JAPOOP010000261.1 GCA_026713385.1 Candidatus Poribacteria bacterium
ATGTAGCAGGAGTATCCGGCTGCTGTTGGCGCTTCCCTTGTAATAGGCAAAGGCTATCCATCCCGCGGCAAGCACAACGCTGATAATTGCGAGAATTGATGTGACGTTGAGCACTGGTTGTTGTGGATTCGTTTCATTTTGCGTGTTCATAGGATATTGGCTGTCAGCGGTCAACTGTCGGCTGTCAGGAGAAAAGTTGTCGGTTAAGAGATGGTTTGGTTGGACAATATCCGTCTTTAACCGACGACCGAAAGGAAATCTGCGTAGCAGATTTCCGGACTGACAACCATTCCCCTGACCGCTGATGGCTATTTACGCGGTTGCTGGAGCATCCGTTGAATCACGGGATTCATACGTTTCGATTACGCCTGCACCGATGCTGTCACCCCAGACATTAACTGTGGTACGGAATCGGTCAAGTAACCAGTCGATAGAGAGAATTAGCGTTATACCTTCAACTGGGAGATCCACGGCTCTAAGTACGATAACCATTGTGACGAGCCCTGCTTCCGGAATCCCTGCGGCACCGATTGCTGCCAAGGTCGCTGTCAGTACAACAACAACTTGTTGCGCTGGATCCATGTTTATCGCATAGACCTGTGCGATGAACATGACAGCCACTGCCTCATAGAGTGCGGTGCCATCCATATTAATAGTCGCTCCCAAGGGAAGAACAAAACTGGAGGTACGTCTGGAAACGCCGTTCTGATTTTCAACCCCTTCCATTGTTAGGGGCAAAGTTGCACTTGAACTTGCTGTCGAAAAGGCGTTGAGCAAGGCGGTTGCCATGCCTTTGAAGTAGTTAAGTGGATTTCTGCGTCCCAAGATCAAGAGGAGTATCGGTAAAGCGATGGCACCGTGTATACCGAGTCCTAACACGACTGTCGCGCTATATTTGCCCACCGCCACAAGTTCGGGCCAAAAACCTGCGAACCCTTTTGCCTCGCCAATTCTCCCCGCGATTAAACCAAAAATGCCGACCGGTGCGACATACATGATCCAGTGAACAAGTTTCATCACTGCTTCATTTAGCCCTGAAATCACTGAGACGACAGGTTTGCCGATATCCCCAAGCATAGATAAAGCGGCACCGATGAGGAGTGAGAAAAAGATTAAAGGCAGAATATCGGTCCGCACCATCGCTTTGAAAACGTTTGAAGGGATCATTCCCTCTTTGCCGGTCTCTTCGTTGCCGAGGAACACTTCCTTGATAGTGCTGCCCATGGTCCGTTCCATTTTGCCGGACACACTTGTGGCAATCGGCAAGCCGATATTAATACCTTTACCGCTATTTTCGGGTTCTACCGTCTCAAGCCGCCCGTCAACGAACAACAGATGTTCGCCGCTGTCGGTTGTAACGTAACGGGCATCTTCGGATAGCGGTTGCCATAACTTTACCGTGGCACTTGTCCCAGAAATTGATTCTACTTCGCCACGTACATTCTGGTCAACGAGGGTGATGACATATTTATTGTTATATGTCCGATTGAATTCCCCGTCCATTTCAACAGTGAGCATCTCAGGACCAGAGAGTATGTAACTCAGATCAGCCCGCTCTTCACCTTGCGATAGTCCCTTCCCCGGCGAGATGATGTTGACGAGAATCATCCCAATGACAACGGAAATAGCGGTTGTTGCCATATAGTACAGGACAGTGCGTCCACCGATGGAACCGATGTTGCGAATATCGCCTAAATTCGTTATTCCGACTATCATAGACAGGATAACGAGCGGCACCACTATCATCTTCAGTAGGTTTAGAAATATCTCACCCAGTATTGTTGTGTGGACCGCAAAGTCTGGCGCGTACCCACCGATGATTGCCCCTGCAACAATGGCAATGACAATCCCGTAGAGCAGACCAAGACTGACCTTTGGTTTACTTCCATTACTTCCATTTTCATTCATAGTTTGTTTTCCCTTTTTTAAGTGTTAATTTAAAACGGCTACTGGCGAGATTAAAAACCTCGCCAGCGAAAATAGGACTACGTTTAAAGTTCTGCATCAACTCGAATCGATAACTCTTCAAGCTGTGCGTCTGTTACAACAGAGGGAGCATGTGTGAGCGGACAAAGTCCCTGTTGCGATTTCGGGAACGCGATGACCTCTCGGATGTTCTCCTC
>JAPOOP010000358.1 GCA_026713385.1 Candidatus Poribacteria bacterium
ATATATCGTGGATTCCGTAACGACAGTTCGCAATAATGCTATAGATCTTATCAATCCGAACTTGACTCGCGTCTTCTTCTTCGAGGGCACAACGGGGAATAAAACCGCAATCATGAACAGCAAACACCATTGCATCAAACAGCGGCTTGTAAGTGGAATCAAATGGACAATTGATAAAAACATTGTCATTATAATGGGATGATTTCATGAATTCTTACGCCGGTTCACTTGTGCTTGAAATTGTCTTGACTCTGTTCACTTATAGTATATCATATACTTAACGAAAAATCAATTTTTTTAGATCGTTCCTACGTTCTATTTTTCTCAAGCCAATCGATGGCAAAGTCAACCACAGCACGTTGCGGCATCAGTTGGCAATTCGCGTTACCGACCTTGTCGTGCCGAACCACTTTTCCCGCATCAGACCGCAAAAAATCTTCACCGATGCGATCAAAATCTGAAGCGTCTACATCGATATTTTCAAAGGTTGTCCATACGCTTGAACCCGCCTGTGAGATCGGAGCACCCTCTCGGACGACGCGTTTGGTTGGGAAGTCTGCCCGGTATTCTGCGAGGTGTATGGACGTGTTGTTTGAGTGTCCAACGCCGAGGAGCAGGACGGAACCCTGCAAGTCGTAGATTCTGGCAAGTGGTGAGTCTTCACCAAAGCCAAATGCCAAAGCGTGGTTATCTGTAACATAAGAGGCTTGGGGTCCGCGCGCACAAAATGAACTCTGTGGATGCGTACTGCGGAGAACACCTTTTTGCCTTCGGAACGTTTCGACAATTTTGCCCATTGAACGGGTCGGGGTCAAAACGGGATCGTAGGCAGGCATCGTCTCCCGTATTGTTTGCCACCACGACGCCGGCACCGGCGGATTCTCCCACTGACTCGGATCGCTGAGATCGGTCGAGTGGGTCGGCATCACAAGCGTTCCCGTTTCACCTAAAACTTCCTGAAGTGCGATAATAACGGCAACAGGACCACCACAGACCCATCCCATCGCACTCAAGGACGAATGAACAAGTAAGACCATCCCTTTTTCGATACCAAGTGCTTTAAAATCAGCCTGTAGCGACTCGACCGTGACAGGTGTTTCCGTCTTGTGAACCACTTGACTTTCAGGCATTATCAATCACCCTCTATTTCGTCCCTATCACAAGGATATGTGCACTCATGCCGAGGAGCGAAGGTTCTGCTTCAACCTTCCGAATTAAATCTAAAACGACAGAATGCAGATTCGGATCCGTCCAATAATTTTTAAACGACTCAAAAAGCCATGCCGGTCCTTCCACAGCAAGTGTCGCCTGATGCTGAAAACCCGCTTCGATAACTTCGGAACCGAGTTCTTCTGGACGGTGAAGATAGGCATCTGTAAAATACTTGAGGGTGTCAGTGAGGTTACGATGGTAACCCGTTTCAAGGTCGTTTTGAACGATGTCTCTATGAACAGGATCCCTGAATCGATCCTCAAAAAAGCTGTCGAGCATAGATGCAAAGCGTGAGATGCCGGCGGCAACCATAACACCACCGTTTCGCAGGACACGATGTGCCTCTCCGAGTGCAAGCAGCCGTTCACTTTTATCAACGAGATGATAGAGCGGTCCCAATAACAGAACGGCATCCGCAGACATCGACGAAAAGCGAGCTCTCGTGCGTTGCCAAGTGATATACTGGCGATTGGGTGTTCTGATTGTTGGTGTGACGCTTCTTTCGCCTGTTCAATGTGTAAGTCCACAGGATCCACGAGGTGGACCTCATAGCCTGCTTTTGCTAACCAACAGGCGTAGGGACCCGAACCGCCACCGATGTCCAAAACCACTGCCGGTGGCGCGGGCAAATAGCGTGTGATGATCTCTTGGGTACGTACAAATTCCAACTGACCTTTGGTATGGGTCGTAAGTCGTTTCGATTCTTGCGTCTGTCTATAGAACGAAAGAATTTCATCTGAAGGTTGATACAATTTCTTATTCCTTCTGAAACCCATCATCGGGTCTGTTTCACCCATGCCCACGTAGTCGTCAGTTTATCGTCCGGGTCAACAGAAAGCGGTTCGAGATCCAAGACGTTGGTAATATCAACGTAATTCGCCTTTCCAAACCCACCGTCACCATCGTTTCCGTTCTTGGTGTTATCGTTGGCGTTGCCTTCATCGAAAGTGTAGTGTGCGTTCAGACCTTTTTCATCGCCGTTAAGTACCTTCATCATGAATTCGTTGATCTCATCTTCGCTACGAGCGACTTCCCAGATACGGATTTCATCAATCGACCCTGTACAAAACCAATTTTGACTATCACCGACACCGATATACAGTGAAGCGTCGGTTGCTGCTAATTCCTTTGCTCCAAAAGGTGCCGCACCCTTCTCTTCCCCATCAATATATGTTCGCATCTCTTTACCGTCCCAGACGCCAGCGACATGTTGCCATTTGTTGGGCTCCAATCCA
>JAPOOP010000571.1 GCA_026713385.1 Candidatus Poribacteria bacterium
GGTCAAGGTCTTTTCGATTTTGAGTTCTGCTGTGTAGGCAACGGATACTCCCCAATTTAATGATAAAAAGACAACAAACCATATTGCATGCAATTGTTTTCGCATTGAAAAACTCCTTCTATCGGAAATATGAAATCGGTCTAATTGTTTAGATATCTTCATTCGTGTTTTTGGGTGTCTATGTCAACATTATTGCGTGAGTCCTATAAGGATTTACACAATTTCAGAATAAGTTCACGTTCCCTGTTAAAAAGGGTTCTTTAATTATTCAACAAAGGCATCAAGTTAATCTTCTTTGTCTGGAGCAGGCGCATAAACGCCTACGCCAACACCTTCATCGGTAGCAAACCAGAGTTTGCCATCGCTGGCTTCAAATACTGACCAGACTCGGTTACTCGGCAGACCATCGGCTGTGTTAAAGTTTTGGAAGGTTTTGCCATTGTAGACACTTATGCTGGATTCAGTTTCAGGAAAAACCATGCTAACACTATCCTCGGTTTCGTGTATCATTAGCGGCTGGTTCTTCGCATCCTTAACACCCGTAAACCAAAGATTACCGTTCCTATCCTGCATAATGTTGTCAACGCTATTCATCGGAAGTTGCTCACTTTGGGGAAAAATCGCCAGTTTTTTGCCATTGAACCGACAAATGCCGCTATTCTCTTCGCCTCCACCACTATGACTCATCCAAAGGTTGTCGTTCGCATCGAACTGCAGGTCTGTTATGTGTGCAGTCGATGTTTTCCCCATCTCTTGGAAAGGGGTGAAATCCTCGTCAATAGCAAAATGACGGAAACCGGCGGTTTGGCTATTGTAGTAGGTAATGCCAGCAGTGCTTCCAAACCAAAAATTTCCTGCTGTATCCTGTGCAATTGCCGTGATTTGACTCCACCAGTCAGGTAATACTTCCATCCCCATCGGTCCGTTCACGGTGATAGTGTTGAAAGTTTCCCCGTCATAGTGACTCACACCAAATGATGTCGCGAACCAAAGCGTACCCGTTTCGTCTTCAAAGATATCCGTAACGGTATCACGAGCGAGCCCGTCGGCGGTCGTAAAAATCCTGAACTTTTCGCCGTCGTAGCGACTCACACCTTTTGGAATACGTCTTGTCATTCCTTGGGGCGTTTCGTTATGCGGCGCGATATCGAGTTCACTCAATGGCGTATCCATCCATGACACGTCTATAGGCTTTCCTCTCTCCAGGAAACTTGAAAGCACACCGTCAGCGAACCAAAGCATCCCTCGCTGATCTTCAAAGATAAGCCCTATCGTGTTCTTTGCCAAGCCATCTTCCATTGTGAAGGTTTGAAAATTCTTGCCGTCATAACGGGTGAGTCCGTCAGTCGTTCCAAACCACACCGTGCCGTGGCTGTCTTCAAAAACAGTAAGAACCCTGTTGGACGCTAAGCCATCCGCTTGGGTCAAAGTCCTTTCGATTTTGAGTTCTGCTGTGCGGGCAAATGTGACGGTATCCCCGGATGTAAGAGATGCTGAGGTCGTATCGGAGACTTGGGTGCCGACACCTCTGCTCTCTTGGGCGGTATCAGCCCGTCCGCCTTGATTTCGCACAGATGGTTTTGCCGCAATATCAAGAACGATAAACGCATCAATGATTTCGATAGTAGGTTCAGATTCTGCCTCAAAACTATACGGTTTCTGAAACCGCGCAAGATACTGGTTACTCACACCGAGCATTGCCATAACCACAACTACAACTGTGCCGAAAACTATCCACGGTAACAACGGTTTAGCAACCGGCGGCTTTATGGGGCCAATATCGGTGACTTGCTGCATGATCCGCTCGGTTATGTGTGCGGGGAATTGAATAGTTCCGAGTGTTTCAGAAACTAAAGATTCTACCTGTTGCTCCTGTAAGCGTTTTCGTCCCCTTCGGAGCCGAGTCTTAATCGTATCCACCGACACCCCCAAGAATTTACCAATTTCTTTAGTTGTCATCTCGCCGAGATAGTAGAGCGTCACAACTGTGCGCTCACTCTCTGGCAGCTTTGCCAGAAGTCTTTTCACTATTTCACGGCGATGTTCGGCGGTTTCCGTCTGTCGTTGCTCGGATATATGATGTTCATAAGCGGCTTTGTCAATTTCTTCCACAGGTGTATCCTCCAACGATTGTACCGTAAACTTTTGCTTTCGGAGCCAATCAATACAGAGTCGATTTGCGATGACATAGAGCCATCCAGTAAACTGATTCGGATCTTTGAGCGTTGAGAGTTTCTTGTAGGCTCGAAGGAAGGTATCTTGTGTGATCTCTTCAGCATAGTGAAAGTCTCCGATCTTCCGCCACACAAGCGCGTGAACACCCTTTTGGTGCTTTTCGACTAAAACGCGAAACGCTGCTGCGTCGCCCGATAATATTCTGTAAATCAATTGAACATCATCTTCCCTTTTCATGGGGGCCTCCTAATCAAATGCAAAGGCTCACAAAACTAAGCAGGATATACGATTCATACCCTCTATTATTTTAAGACGAAATCTTGGAGTAGAAAGGGTTCAAAATGTGAAAAAGGAAGGAAAATGCACGGATTTGTGCAATGACCTTGACGCTGTGTACCTTTTATTTTCCAACATCAGATGAAC
>JAPOOP010000515.1 GCA_026713385.1 Candidatus Poribacteria bacterium
CGCTTCAGCGCACTCAGCAGCCGTAGCGAAACGGAACGTACTGTTCTGATAGATAGGCGGTATCAGAGGGACTCCGGTTTTCTCGGTGGAGGATGTCCGTGCCTCGCCCGCATGGATGGCTTGGGTGGCTTTACCTAATTTTTTTTCAGATCTCATGAAACTCCTTGGGGTTTTGTTCTGGAAGCATCTTCAAAAGAAGCACGTTTATTTTAATTTTTCGATAGGATGACCTTCAAGTGCCAATAACTGGCGTTTGCGTTCTAGACCACCCCCGTAGCCGCCCAACGCGCCATTGCTCCTAATAACACGATGACACGGAATGAGAATAGATACCGGATTCGCGCCGGTTGCGTTTCCAACGGCACGCGCTGATTTCGGACTCCCGATCCGGTCAGCGATCCATTGATACGTCCGGACTTCTCCATAAGGAATCTGCTGAATGGCGTTCCAAACTTGTTGCTGGAAGTCTGTAGCGTATGTTAATTGGACCGATAACTCGGCAAAATCAACGGGTCCTCCAGCAAAATAAAGGTCTAACAACTTAATCGTTCGATTGAGGACAGGGAGAGTTGGCGGGAAAGTAGGTTCAGACGAAAGGGCTACCTCACTAAAGGAAGTACGCAAAATACGGTTTTCCTCAGCGATGATGTCGATCCATCCTATCGGAGACTTATAACAGAAACTCGGTATGCCGAAGACATCGCGGAACTGCCTCAAGTTCTGCTCACCGCCTAATGCCTCGGAGATATGTTCTAAAGGACTTAATCTTTTCATTTTATATCACCAAAATTTTCCTAAAAAGTTACTTGACTTCATAAGTATTACACAGTATGCTATACCGCAAACTATGGCTATATTTGAAACACCTGATCAACTCTATAGTTACATCAGTGAACTGTTTGAAGAAATCGCCACGCTACCGGAAGCGAAAGAGGCACTGAAGTCGCTGACGTTGAACGTTCAATTCAACTACAGTGCTCCCGATTGCCAAATGACACTAACGGCAGCAAATGGCGCATATACCATTGCCCGCGGTATCTGTGACAATACTTCCCCAGATGTTGAACTCACTATGACAGGTGATGTCGCCTACAAATTTTGGACAGGCGAACTCAACGTTATGGGAGCGATAACAACACGCGAGATAGGTGTCATCGGTTCCCTTGGTAAGGTGATGCGGCTCGCACCGCTCATCAAAACAGCAGTCCGTTACAACCGCGAGCGAGAAACAGGCTCCGATTCCTAAGATCCAAGGAGGCGTCAATGTCAGACAATCTATTAGAAACGATCAAACCTCACGTTACGCAATTACGGGAAGAGGGTTGGTGCGTCTTAGATAACGTCATTCCCACCGATGTGATCAATGAGGTTCGCGAAGAGGTCGAAACCTCTGAAGCGGACTACAACGAATTCAGAAAAGAGTACGGTGTATGGGGACGCAACGTTATCAGTTTCATGCCGAAGTTCGCCGCACACCTTGCGAATGAGCGGCTCCTTACCACTATCCAGCAACTCCTCGGACCCCAAGTGCGTATTTCACAGACTGAGTATAAGATCCGTCCTCCACATTACGAACTGGTGCGTGCATACCACTCCGATTTTCCATACGATTTGAACCAGAAGTGGCACATTCCACAACCGTTTCCGAGTGCTGTCATCGGTATCACTACCCTCTGGATGCTCTCCGAGTTCACGACAGAAAACGGCGGCACTTGGATTGTTCCCAAAACGCATGTGGATCTTCGGAACCCCAGAGGTAAAGAAGACAACATTGGTGATCGGAACCCACTTGATGGAGAAATGCAAGCCATTGGAAGCGCGGGCAGTGTACTTATCATGGACAGCCGGATTTGGCATTCCAATGCGGAAAATCCGAGTGCCGGTAAACGGACAGCGGTCGTCGTCAGATACGCGCCGTGGTGGTTAAATTTAGAACTCTTTGGTGCAAATACCGCCATGATTCCCGGCGAAATGTTTGATAACTTACCGGATGATGTTAAACTGCTCTACGAGCATCGCGCAGAAAACCGGGAACCGACTGTCTGGATCTAAAGCAGTAGGCACGTTCGGCGTGCCGTAACATAGTAGTAGGCATACGCCGTATGCCGTAACAAAAGGAAATTTTCCATGTCAACAACACTTGTACACATCGGCGTCCGTACGACCGATTTGGAAAAAAGCATCCGCTTTTGGCGTGATGCGCTCGGATTGCGAGTCTACTCAACGATGAACGGATGCTACGACCTAACGGACGGTTATCACAACTTTCGCGTATTTCAGCACAACGGTCCCGAACGCCCGGAACATGTCGGCGGGATGTTAGACTACCTTCACATCGGTGTTCGTGTTCCGAACCTGCGAGAAGCGGCACAGCGGTGTGAGGACCTCGGTTTCACAATCACCTGGGAAGGATTAGGTGGTAACAAACCTTACGACCCAAATTCGGACGAATTACCGTCAGAAGCCTTCAAGATAGAAGACCCAGACGGCATCGTCGTTGATATTACTGAACAAGACGAGCAGTGGCCCGGTGTGGACATTGATAGCAAGAATTGAATCGGTAACGCATCGCGATGCTGATAGGCGCGGTTTCACGCCGCGCCAGCCACATAATTACTCGTCGCCGCCACCCAACAGTCCCAATCGGAATAGGTAGTAGAGGAGCGTAAGAAGGCTTGTCACTGCCGCCGCGAGATACGTCATAAATGCAGCGTTCAGGACTTTACTGGCACCTTCATTTTCTTCCCGCGTGAGCATTCCTGCCTCTTCCATTGCAATTTTGGCGCGTTTACTCGCATCCCATTCAACAGGGAGCGTTACCAATGAAAAGACGACACTTACCGCAAAGAGTCCAACACCGAATAGCAGGAAGGGTTGAATAAAGAAACCCACCATTATCAGGATATAAGAGAACATCGA
>JAPOOP010000529.1 GCA_026713385.1 Candidatus Poribacteria bacterium
AGATTGAACGTGCTGCTCACTTCAAGGTCTCGAAGAACTGTATCTTATATGCGCTAAGAAAACTCAACATCACGCGAAAAAAAAGACGCTAACCTATAAAGAACAATGTCCAGAGAAACGTCAGGCATATCTTGATGCCCTGGTCCCTTGAAGTTCAGGTAGGTCGTAAAACTGCCGTTTATGTCGATGAAAGCGGTTTTCCGACTTCAAACCTGCGTCGGTATGCTTACGCTCCGAAGGGTATCTGCGTAAGAGATAAAATATCGGGATCGTATCGGTATGAATCTACCTCTTTGATGGTTTCCGCACGCATTGGAGATAACTTTACCGCCCCCGTGCTTTTTCAAGGTGCCTCTGATGCGCTCGCCTTCAATGCGTGGTTAGAGCATCAGTTATGTCCGCTCCTTGATGAAACGCACGTCGTTATTATGGATAATGCCTCCTTCCACAAGGGGGCAGAGACGGAAACCAGATTGATTGCCGCAACGGGTGTGAGTTTGCTATTTTTACCCCCTTACTCTCCGGAGTTGAACCCGATTAAGAAGGACTTCGCTAACATTAAACGACGCTATCAATACAACCCTGAAACATCTATTGAACAAATTATAAAAGTGTATAACTAATTATCGACTTTACTATAATACGAACAATTGCGAACCTCGGGTTTCGCCATACTTAAAGGAAGACCTCATGAATACGGTACCGGTGTTCATTGAATTGCCATCAGCACCAATGCAGGACATATATCGCACGATCCGACAGCTTGTAGGATCGGATCTCCCCTTTTTCATCACGGGCGAAACCGGCGTTGGCAAGGAAGGCATCGCGCGATACATCCATGAAAATGGGCCGAGGCGGGATAAACCTTTCGTTGCCATCAATTGTGGACGGTTCACGGCTGAACTCCTGCAAAGTGAGCTTTTTGGACATGAGAAAGGGGCATTTACCGGAGCGAATCATCAACGCCGGGGGGCATTTGAAAGGACAAAAGGGGGTGCCCTCCTTTTAGATGAGATTGCCGAGATGTCCTTGGAGGCACAAACAATGCTGCTTCGCGTCTTGGATGCGAAAACCTTCACACGTCTCGGCGGAAATGAGAATCTAACAGCAGATTTTCATATTATCGCGGCAACAAATAAGAACATCGGGGAAACAGTTTTGAAGGGGGAATTTCGACCAGACCTCTACTACCGACTCATGGGCGTGATGCTTGACATACCAGTGCTATCGGAACGCCCAGAAGATATTGCCCTCTTGGTAGAAGTTTTTATTGGCGAATTCGGTCCTGAATATGGAAAAGATGTTAGGGGGATTGCTCCAGCGGCACTCACTCGTCTTGAACAAGCCGCGTGGCCTGGCAATATCCGACAACTCAAAGTTGCAGTTCAAACAGCGGTCGCGCTCGCAACGACTCACACACTTGAAATCAAAGACTTTCCTTATAATTTTTTTACCCCACTGGAGTCAGCAGGGACTGATCGCGAGTTGGCACCAAGAAAAGGCATATCTGACACACAAGATTCCATCTCTACGCTAATTTCTCAATTGCGGGCACTCCCCGCAGAGACACAGCACCAAATTATACAAGCCGTCTCAGAACATTTTCCGAGTTTGCTGAAAAAAGAAACACTCTCTATAGGAGATATGAACCTGTGTGAAATTCTATGTCACGTTGCCAAGGTTCGCATCGAGAAATACCCAACATTGGTTAAAGCAGCTGCTTCGTTGGGGGTTGATGCTCGAACCCTTAAAGTATATGCACGCGGGGATACGGATATAACGGACGATTCCGTAGAGAGCCTCGATTTTTTCTAACCAGTCTGTGAAAAAACAACAGTGCCGCGGGGTTATTGAACGGTTGCTGGTTAAAGCTCATATTCATCGGTAAATATTCAAGGTTCTGAGCAGGAAGAAATTTCAGGGGCGGAAAAACAAAGAAAGGTTCAAGAAGTTGCAGGGGGGGGATTTGAACCCCCGTCCTCCGGGTTATGAGCCCGACGAGCTACCTGGCTGCTCTACCCTGCGGCAAGAATGTTACCGAATCCATGGTCGAGGAGGGACTTGAACCCTCACACCTTTTTACAGGCGACGGATTTTAAGTCCGTTGTGTCTACCGATTCCACCACTCGACCACCAGTACTTTAATAGTATACACCATCTGTAGGTGTTTGTCAACTTTTTTTGACTTTTTTTTCTAAATCGTCTATCATAGCGTATTATGAAAAATATTACACTTGCATCAGGACATGAAATACCGATATTCGGCTTGGGAACTTGGCAGTTAAAAGGTAGACAGTGTCGACAGATCGTCAAAGAAGCCATCGCATTGGGCTATACACATATTGACACGGCATGGATGTACCAGAACCAGCGCGAAATCGGGAAAGCACTCCGCGACATCTCTGTTGATCGTGAGGAAATCTTTCTGACCACCAAAATTTGGCGTAGCCATCTCGGACATGCCGATGTCTTTACCCAATTTGAGGAGTGTCTGGGCGATTTGCAGATGGATTACGTCGATCTGTTATTGATTCACCATCCGAGCGATTCTGTTCCATTTGCCGAAACTTTTGAGGCTTTCCAGAAACTCTATGACGCAGGTCAGGTTAAAAGCATCGGCATCAGCAATTTTAGCATCGCTCAGGTCGAGGAAGCGTGTGAAGTCTCCGAACTCCCGATTTGCACGAATCAGGTGGAATACCATGTGCGCAGAAACCGATCAGAACTGCGGGACTACTGCCACGGACGCGATATTGTGATGACGGCACACCGTCCGCTTGCTGTTGGAGATCTTGCCGGTGATGCGGTCCTACGTGGCATCGGGGAAAACCACGGAAAGACTGCGGCACAGGTAGCACTCCGGTGGTTGGTGCAACAGGACATCATCACAATTCCGAAATCGGGTTCGGTGCCGCATTTACGCGAGAATTTAGACGTTTTCGCATGGCAATTAACTGACGAAGAGATGCATACACTCAATACCGAAATGTAAAATTAACAGTCAGTTGTCAGTAAAAGGTGTTTGTTAAACCTAAGCGCGTAGCCCGTAAGCATAGGGGAGGGGTTTTGCTTCGGTGTTTCTTCAGATCTACGTAAGGGCACTTCAATTATCAAACCCGCCTGACCGAACCGCAAGGTATAATTAAAAAATGAAATTTGGACTGTTTTATGAACATCAGATTCCGCGCCCATGGCACGACGGAGCAGAACATAAACTCTTCCAAGATGCGTTAGCACAGGTAGAATTGGCGGATACACTTGGATTCGACTATATCTGGGAAGTTGAACACCATTTTCTTGAAGAGTATTCACACTCTTCAGCACCAGAGGTATTTCTCGCAGCATGTAGCCAGCGGACAACACAGATTCGATTAGGACACGGAATAGTGCTGATGCCCCCGGCTTACAATCATCCGGCGCGCGTCGCCGAACGTATCGCTACGCTTGATCTCGTTTCAAATGGACGTGTAGAATGGGGCACAGGGGAATCCGCTTCCCGTATGGAACTCGGTGGGTTCAATGTTGATCCAAAATGTAAACGTGAGATGTGGGCGGAATGCACACGTGAAACGGCGAAAATGATGTGCCAATCACCTTACGCAGGGTATGACGGACAGTATTTTTCGATGCCGACCCGCAACATCGTTCCGAAACCGTTACAGACACCACATCCGCCACCGTGGGTAGCCTGTTCCAGCCGCGATAGCCTTCGATACGCTGCCAGATATGGACTTGGCGCATTAACCTTTGCATTTGTCGATGCAAACGAAGCAAAATTTTGGGTGGAAGAGTATTATGAGATTTTCGAGAAAGAGTGCGAACCCTTAACGCAGCGGGTGAACCCGAACATCGCCATGGTGTCGGGGTTTTCGTGCCATGACGACGAAGAGACTGCTATCGCCCGCGGTTTAGATGGTTTGCGTTTCTTCCGATTTGGGCTCGCACATTACTATCACAATGGCTCGCAAATACCCGGGGAAACGGATATTTGGCAGTTATATAAGCAAACACCACAGGATCCAGCCGAAGGTAGAGCAGGGATCGGCACGCCAGATCAGGTCCGTGAACACTTGGAGATAATGGAAGACGCTGGCGTGGACCAAGTTGTCTTCATTCAACAGGCTGGCGCGAACCTTCATGAGGACATAATGGAATCGTTGGAACTGTTTGCGGAGCGAGTACTTCCAGACTTCAAAGCACGAGATGCGGCACAGGTTGCTAAAAAAAGTGAACGATTCGCTGAAGCGACTGAGAGAGCGGAAGGACGAAAATCGGCTTTGACATCCCTCAATGAGATTCCGATTGTGGATTCTTATCCGGTTCTCAAGCAGAAATTAGAGGAAAAAACCGAAGAAACCAACAATGAGATGAGCGAAGATGGCGAAAAGTTTTTATTGTCAATAGAGGGCGGCAGAAGAACCACAGAAGTAAAAAAATGAAAAATGTATTGGTAATTGACGACGACGAAAAAATCTGTTGGGCATTCGAGCAATTCTTAGAAAGCGAAGGCTATCGCCCCAGCACTGCAAATAATGCCGAGGAAGGTTTACGCCGCATCGCAGCTGATAAGCCGGACATTGTCTTACTCGATGTGAAATTACCGGGGATGAGTGGTCTGGAGGCGTTAGGCGAAATTAAGGAGCACCATCCGTGGGTAATTGTAATTATCATTACGGCTTATGACGACGTGGAAACAACCATAGAAGCGATGCGTTTGCAGGCGTTTGATTTCGTCCCAAAACCGATCGATCTGGATATCGTCAAGAGCGTCTTGGAACGTGCCTTCCGGACACAATCCGTCCGTAGTACTTTGCCTGTAGAAACAGCAGACGAATCGCCAACAGCAGAGAGTGGTCACCGATTGGTTGGAAAGAGCAGCCAGATGCGCGAAATCTACAAACTCATCGGGATTATGGCGAGCAATACGATGACTGTGCTGATTGAAGGTGAAACAGGGACAGGCAAAGATCTGGTTGCACGAGCGATCCACACAGGTAGTTCTCGGAAGGAGGCACCCTTCGTCCCTGTTGATTGCGGTGCGCTCCCCGATGACCTCTTAGAGAGTGAGTTGTTTGGTTACGAAGCGGGAGCGTTCACAGGAGCGAAAAAAGAAGGGAAACCCGGACGGTTTGAACTGGCTAATGGGGGTACGCTTTTCCTTGATGAAGTCAGCAATATGACCCCGACGTTACAGGTGAAACTGCTTCGCGCTTTGCAATCACAAGAAATTGAAAGGTTAGGTGGCACCCGGCGACTTAAAGTGGATGTGCGTGTTATCGCTGCCACGAATCAGGAACTCAGTGAAATGGTGAAGCGAGGGCAGTTCCGTGAGGATCTCTACTACCGTTTCAAACGCATCGCCCTCCACCTTCCACCGTTACGGAAACGCCAAGAGGACATTCCGCTACTTATTACGCATTTCCTGCAACTCATACAGGAGGAACTCGGTAAGCCGATCCGCGGCATCTCTAAGGAAGGAATGGAATTGCTACAAGATTATCCGTGGCCCGGCAACGTTCGTGAGTTGGAAAATTGTATCCGAAGTGCCGGGACGCTTTGTCGGGCAGATGTGATTCTTCCGGATGACCTGCCGCCAGAAATCCGAACAGGGCATCAGATAGATTCTACTGCAACCTCACAACTACAAGTAGCCCTTAAATCTATTTTACAAGACGTTACAAAAGAGGCTATCACACAAGGGAAACGGGGGCTTTACGAGGAAGTTGTTGCTCTGCTGGATAAGGCACTCATTGAACTGGTGTTAAATGAATTTTCGGGTAACCACAGCAAAACAGCGGCATTGCTCGGCATGAGTCGGACGACTCTTTTGAAGAAAATTAAGCAGAGCGATAACAAATAGTAGGTAGGAGCGACCTCCGGGTCGCTATAGGAGATTAGGTGTCATGAGTCCCTGGATTCGGATTGCACACCGTGGGGCATCGGGAAATGCCCCAGAAAATACGCTCTCGGCATTCAAGAAGGCAATCGAAATCGGTGTGGATGCGGTTGAACTTGATTTACACGGGACCGCCGATGGCGAAGTCGTAGTGATACACGATGCTTCCTTGGATCGAACGACAAATCACTGTGGGCGTGTCAACCAAACCACTTTAGAAACAATTAAACGTGCCGATGCTGGAGGATGGTTCGCTCCAGAATTTGTTGGAGAGCCGGTGCCGACGCTTGTAGAGGCACTGGAATGCATCGCAAAGGAGACTATTGCCGTTTTGGAAATTAAGGATCCTTTGATAGCAGAGACCGTCGTCTCAAGAATCCGTGAGACCCATACACAGGATCTCACCGTTATTATTTCCTTCCATACCACTGTTTTACAGACCGTTCGTTCATTAGAGCCTCGTATTCCAACTGGGTGGCTCATCGGGAATCACAACAATCACGCCTCTCCTGTACAGTTGTGCCAGCAACTCGGAAAACTCGGCAGCAATCTGCTGAATGTCAATCACCAACTGATTACAGCGGAATTCGCTTACGATGTCCAACGGCGCGGTATCGCTCTCTGGTGTTGGACTGTGGACGATATCCGTCGTATGCGCGAAATGAAAGCATTCGGTGTGCAAGGTATTACCTCAAATCACCCTGAACATTTCGCCAAAGTTTAGACTATTGCACTCGAATGATTCGGTGCCCTGTGAAAGTTTGACCAAACATATCAGTCGTACGGACGTAGATAACGTGCGTTCCTTTGGGAACATTCGCTGGGAGCTTCGCTTGCCAGATATGCAATGATTTTGTAATTCCACTAATCCCTTGCCCCCTTTGTGGCAGTTCGCTGTCTTCCTTCAACTGCGGCTTCATTGTTTCTCGAAGGGCTATATGCAGTTTCCGCTCAAGATGATTCGTATCGTCTCGTGCCTTAAGTGCTTTATAGTATGGGTCTTCCTGCGGCATATAGGTCATCGGTTCCCATGCCCCAACTTCGCCCAGACGGATTTCAACCGTTGAGCGTTTGGTGCCGCCAAAAACGTTAACAATTACATCTGTTTTGCCAGTTTCTGTTGATGCAACTTCCCAAGGTGCCCATATATTCATCTGATAATCCGCTGGACGCCGGGCGGCTTTAAACCGAATTGAATATTGATTTCCGCTGAATGTGAAGATGCCGTATCCGTTCGGTGCTCCATCTCGCATGGTTGTGTGGGGAATACCGATTTCATCGAGCGCGCCCCGCCACCAACTGCCTGATGTGGTTGCATGATTGTGGTGATGATGTGCGTCGTCCCCATGCCAACCGTGCTCCGGTCCGACGAAGTCATCCCGTTGGAAGTGCGTGTGTGCTGATAGGGATAACGTGTGGGGTCGATTGCCGAGTAGATTCATCAGTTTCTTCACATCGCGCATCTCGGTCAACGGAATATGTAAGGATACAACAACGAGCTGATCTTTTGGTACAAAAGCAAGGTCGTTTCGAACGAACGCCAACTGCCGTTCTCCCATCTCACTCAAGTAGCGAGGCTTGTCCTCTTCATCGCGGTGAAAGTACACATTGTCGATGTTGATGAAATGGACAGGTCCCCAATCGAATGAATAGCACGCGGGACCATAAACACGTTCGAATGTCTCATCGGCGTACCGATCACCCGTAGCAAGAAAGTTCATATCATGATTCCCGTGGACGTTGTACCACGGTATCCCAACGGTAGCCATCACTTCGTTAAGTGGATGGAATAAGCTTAAATCGTCCCCTACCAAATCCCCGAGGCTGAGTCCGAATACTGCATCAATTCCAATAACTTCTTCAATCACATCATGTGCTAACCACTCAATTTCTTGCATATTATACGGTTGTGTATCCCCGAAGACGAGCACCTTGAAAGTATCAGCCTCGGACTGTTCAGTGAGCGGAAAATCAACTGATTCCGGTAATGGACCGGTTGGTGCGATGCCAGCATATTTCAGCCCTTCTGGTGAACCGTGCGGTTTGTGAATGTAATAAAATCTTGGAAGACGATTTTCATCAACGGGTGTCATAAACCCACGTGGCTTAATGACAAAGAGAATGGTATCATCACTGACTGCGAGCGAGTATTGCCCGTTGGCATCGGTTTTTACAACCTCCTGCCCGTTAGAGACGCGAACCCCAGACAACCCCTTCTCGTTGTCGTCCTTCACTTGGTTTCTGTTTGTATCGAGAAATACAGTGCCAGTTGCGGTTGAATTTGCTGCTACACTGTTTCCAATCCAGTAAAAAATCAAAATGACAATTAAAACGGCACAATTCCATTGCTTGTAAACCATACGAATCCCTCTTTTCGCACCAGCGCATTGGGTGGTGTTTTTTCTGATAGACCTACTATTTTAACATACCGGAGGTTACGAAACAATAACATTTCCGTGGCATTTTCGCTAATATCACCAGAGTGCTGCTATATGCCTAAGAAGTGAGGTATGTGTGCCGAAGGCAGTCCCTTCATAAGTGAGTATATTGCGCAAGTCGTGTTATTATTCCAATCCCCACTCTCGGCGGAGTTCCGCTATCGGTCTGTAACTTGCACCTTTGTTGTAAAAATTGCCAAGCCAACTGCCGTTTTCCCGGAAAAAGAAGCGGTCGTCCTTCTCTTCGTTGGCGAGTTGGTATCGCGTATCAATGCTGATACGATAACGATTAGAGCGATTGGGGGCACTGCTGTGCATCATGTAAAGTCCAAAAATAATAACGTCCCCTGGGTGGAAATGTGTTGTTGCCAAAGTGAATCCGAATTTCTCAACCATCTCTCGTGGATCGGTACTAAACACGGCTTCGGTCAAGTCTCGATCCGCATCGGTCGCGCCATAGGTGGACTTTAATCGATCATGCTGATGGGAACCGAGGCAAATGACGAGTGGCCCATTTTCCAAGCCGATGTCCGTCAATGCGCTCCACATTGTGTACCGGTTCTGTGTGCCGCGCCCAACGTAAACGCTATCATAGTGAAAATGGTTGTGTCCACCCTTTGCCATGCAGCGAAGCCATCGTTTGTCGAACGTGGTGACTGGACCACCGAGGAATTCTTCATAGAATTGCATCGTTCGCTGGCTGTCCACAACATCAAGAATCGGTTTAGCATGAGCTACCTCAGTTTGCCGAAAGAAGCTAAATGTCTGATTCGCTACGCCGATGATACCCTCTTCAACTGGAGTACCCGACTTTAACCCACCGCTTTGCGCAATGGCTTGCAATGTCCAATGTGCGGCTTTCTTCGCATGCTCCCGCGGATGGAAACCTCGAATAAAAAGATAGCCATCTCTACGCATCCTTCTGTGCAACGCATTGGGATTATTGAGAAGTGAGGTGGAATCTGCTAATTCGACGATCTCCTCGCCAAAATGAAAGCGATGCTCACCGAATTCAAAGGGGGTTCCCATTGGGATTTTTTTCGGTATGTTCAAGGTCATCATATCCTTATATAGTTGAGGGTGGCTCATGATTCGTAGCAGTATTGTACCGCAAACTTGCCTTGCAGTGAGAGTTTGCGGACCGATAGATGTTATCTAACAAATCACGCACACAAAGACCACAATCTGTATAACATATAATATTTTACCTCAAAGTCAATTTTCTTGTTAGAGAAAAAATAAGAGTCTTTATCTTCCGCGCCAGAACGCAAACGCAATATACGCAAGAATTGGGTAAGACAACAAAGCCGTTGACCAAGCGATTCCCTCTAATCCCCAATATTGCATGAAGAACCAATTGAGAAACGGGTTTAGGATAAGCCTGATGAGCGTTGCTGTAACAACGGTCGAGTGGGCTTGACGTGCGAGATGTGCCCGGATTAGCAAGCGACTGATTAAACGCGGGAGCATTCCTAATAGATAGATGCCGAGCAACGAAGCGATATGGGACTGTCCTGCCTCGGACAGTTCGCCGTGTCCATATAATAGCGTGACAATGTTCCCTCGGAAAAGGTATAGACACATTAGGAACGGGGCCATCAGGATGAGTAGCACAATGACACTTTGCCAGACGCTTTGCTGTAGCCGTGTCTGGTTAGCAGTTAGACCGTTCTCGGATTGCGAATCCGGGGACGATATCTTTGCCCAATGCGAAAGTAAGACTGGAAGCGTTACACCCGTGAGTGTTTCAGGGATTGCACACAGACGGAGCGCGTAATCTAATTTCGAGACGGAACTTGTTCCCAACGAACTCGCCATGCCTCTATCGACGACAGGGTTTAACCCGTCTGAGATCGCGGCGCCCATCATCAGTAGGCATTGCTGTCGGAATTGCGTTGTGTAGGGTGTGGTCTGCCAGCTGAGTTTAAGATGAAGCGCAGATAGATTCAGGACGGTACAGCATCGTCGAAATAGGAGAAGCAATTGGAAAAGCTCGCCGATAATCAGGGCAAGTGGTATGCTAAACCAAGTCAGATATGGCTTGCATAGATATATTACGCCGATGACAAGAATGGCACGGAGTCCTTGCACAATGACCGGTAGATGAAAGGCTTGATAGGTGTCTAAGATCGCCTTGAGCATCCAGCGGGCTGCGGCAATAATCGCGAAGCAGAGGAATCCACACACAATGCCGATTGTCGTAGAGGAGGGTAGCCCCACGCTTGGTAAAAAAAGTTGGGAAACAACCCATGACAGGGAGACAAGGAAACAGCAGAGTCCCGGCATGAATATGATGTATTGGGAAAAAATGGATTGTACACAACGTTGTGCCTCGGTTTCGCCTTTCGCGCGAGCTTCAGCTAACATCGGGACGAGGACAGAATAGGCGGAAGCGGCACTGAGCAATTCTATCAGGAATACGGCGATGCCCCAGTAATAGTAGATAAAATCCATTTCTGCTGGATCGCCGAACCAATTAGCGAGAACGACGTAGATGAGAAATGTGCCCGCACGTCCAATCAGACTCAGCGGCGTAATAATAAGTACGTTCTTGAGGAGGGAGGCTTGGGACTGGGAGGCATGAGTGGACATGACACCTACTCGCGCACTTGACCGTCTCCGTAGATGGTATACTTATAAGTCGTCAATCCCTCAAGTCCCATCGGCCCGCGGGAGTGGAGTTTTTGTGTGCTAATCCCGACCTCGGCACCTAATCCAAATTCATAGCCATCAGTGAAGGCAGTGCTGGCATTGACATAGACTGCGGCGGAATCCACCTCTTTGAGAAACCGTTGCGCCGCGCTGTAACTTTCGGTGATAATCGCATCGGAATGATGTGAGCCGTAGGTTTCGATGTGATCAACGGCTGTGCTCATGTCGTCTACCACCCGAATGGATAAGATATAATCGAGGTATTCTGTCCGCCAATCTTCTTCGGTCGCGGGTTTCGCTGCCGGATAGATTTGCTGTGTTCGTTCGCATCCACGGATTTCAACATCCGCACCGTGTAGTTTGTCACAGAAAGGGGGAAGGAATTTCTCGGCGGCATCGGTATGGACAAGGAGTGTCTCTAAGGCATTGCAGACAGCAACCTTGTAGCCAACTTTCGCATTCATGCAGATCTTGGTTGCCATGTCAAGGTCGGCGGCTTCATCAACGTAGATGTGACAGATGCCATCGGCATGTCCTAAGACCGGGACATCGGATTTTTTCATCAAAAACTGGACGAATTCGTTGCTACCGCGTGGAATGATAAGGTCAACGTAGTCTGGCAATTGGATGAGTTCATAGACCGCTTGCCGGTCGGTTGTGTTAACGAACTGAATGGCATCTGGTACGCCTTCTGCAGCAGCGGTATCGCTGAGGAGACTCGCGAGCGTTGCGTTGGAGTTAATGGCTTCGGAACCGCCTCGGAGGATGACCCCATTTCCGGACTTGATGCAGAGTGCCGATACTTCAACAGTAACGTCGGGACGCGACTCATATACCACAGCGACGACACCGATAGGCACACGGACTGTGCCAATTTTGAGCCCATTGGGACGTTCTCCCATACTGATGATCGCACCAATTGGATCGGGGAGTGCGGCGACTTGGCGGAGATTGTCCACCATGCGTTCAATTTTCTTGTCGTCCAATAGGAGGCGTTGCATGAGTGGCGCAGCGAGTCCTGTTTTTTCGCCGTTTTCGAGATCAATGCGATTTGCTTCCTGAATTTTATCTTTGGAATTTTGTAAGCTTTCAGCCATTGCTAAGAGCGCGTGGTTTCGGACATCGGCGGAACTTCGTGATAGAACACGCATTGCCGATTTTGCCTTTCGCGCCTGCGATTGGATCAGTTGTTGGATGTTTCCGTTCATAGTGTTCCTTTGAGAGGTTGCCGTAAGTAGACGGTAATTGGAAATAATGGTTGGTACTATATCATAAGTCTTGGAAAATTTTCAATGGAATTGCATAGCCAAATTTCGTTATAAAAAAGTGCGGGGATCCAGCGAAGTTAGGAATATCGGTTCGGCAGATGAGCGAAATCAATCGAGTAATACCAAATTATCTCGGTGTATGATTTCATCGTAATCGCGGTAGCCGAGAATATTCTCAATGTGCTTGGTGTGTTTTCCAGCGAGTTTGGTCGTCTCTATGGCATTATAGTTCACCAAACCGCGTGCGAATTCCGTGCCGTTTTCGGTGAAGCACGAGACTGTATCGCTATAGTCGAAATCACCTTCAACGCGTCGGATGCCAGCAGGTAGTAAGCTTTTACCACCTTGCACGAGGGCATCGCGTGCGCCATTGTCCACAAAGAGTCTGCCTTTAGGCGGGCGTGAATAGGCAATCCACCGTTTCCTTCCAGAGATACGCGAATTTGGAAGGAATAACGTTCCGAGAAGCTCGCCTTTCAAGAGTCTTGTTACGACGAGCGGTTCCTGTCCGTATGCCAACACCATCATCTCTCCTGATCCGGTGACGATATCAGCAGCTTGCAATTTCGTCACCATCCCGCCAGTGCCGCTTGTTGTGCCAGCTTGCCCGGCGGCTTTCCAGACTGCCTTTGAGATGGTTGTTACAGTGTGTATCAATTCCGAGTTAGGATCGTGTCTCGGATCTGCGGTGTAAAAACCAGCCTGATCTGAAAGGATAACGAGGAGTTGTGCTTGGGCGAGGTTCGTTACGTAAGCAGAGAGGGTATCGTTATCACCAACCCGAATCTCGTCCACAGCGACGGTATCGTTTTCGTTGATAATCGGAATCACACCGAGATGCAGGAGGGCGCGCATTGTGTCGTTCATGCGGGTGTAGCGTTCTCGGTTGGAAAAATCGTCGCGTGTGAGCAGCATGAGTGCCGTCCGCTGTCCATAGTTGCGAAATAGTTCCTCGTAGACTGCCATCAACTCGATCTGTCCAACGGCGGCGGCGGCTTGTAAGCGCGGTAGCGTCTGCGGACGCTGTTTCAAACCGAGTCGGGGCCAGCCCGCGGCGATCGCCCCCGATGTGACAAGGATAACCTCCACACCGTCCTGTTTAACGAGTGCTAAATCGTGGACAAGCCCGTGGAGTGAATCTTCGTTGAGGTGTGCGCCTGCCGAAATGGTACTGCTGCCAACTTTTACAACAAGACGTTTCACGTCTGACAAACAGGCGCGCTGTTCAGCGGGATTGCATTGTTCGTGGACTATAGGTGAACTCAAATTCATCAATCTGAATGGTGTCTCCTTCCACTGCACCTGCGCGTTCCAGTGCGTTAATCACTCCGATCCTTTTCAGTTTCCGGTACAGCAGAATCAATGCTTGCTCGTTTTCCATGTCGGTCATGAGAACGGCGCGGCGAGGTTCTTCACCGCTGACAACAAACCCTTCCTGTGCCTCAGCAAGTTCAAACCGTGCGCGCGGCTCCGATGGAAGTTCCGGCTCAAAGACAATCGTTGTCTCAGCTTCCTTTCGGGCGCGTGTTTCAAGATATTGTAAGGAGCGGTACGCTTGTTGTATGAGTGGGTTCACGCCCTCGCCTGTAACTGCAGAGATAGGGAAGACTTTCCGCTTACCGAAATATTTTTGGACGCGTTCCAAATTCGCCGTAGCTTCCGGCATATCTATCTTATTCAGAGCGATGATTTGTGGGAGTTTTGTCAACAGTTCGTTGTAATGCTCCAATTCAAGGTTGAGTTGTTCGTAGTCCTCAATCGGATCTCGTCCATCTGTCGCGCTCAGATCGATGACATGTATCAGCATCTTGGTGCGCTCGATGTGCCGCAGGAATTGATGCCCCAAGCCTGCTCCTTCGTGCGCGCCTTCTATCAAACCGGGGATATCGGCGAGTACGAAATTCTGCTCCCGATTGATGCGGACGACCCCCAGATTCGGACGGAGTGTGGTGAACGGATAGGCAGCGATTTTCGGGGTAGCGGCAGAGGTTCGCGCCAACAGTGTCGATTTACCAGCGTTCGGATAGCCGACCAATCCGATATCAGCGATGAGTTTGACTTCGAGGCTTATTTCGCGTGCTTCCCCCGGTTCCCCTTTTTCTGCAACGCGCGGTGCCTGAAAGGTGCTGCTTTTAAAACGGGCATTGCCCTTACCGCCAATTCCGCCACGTGCGACAACTACAGTGTCATCAGGCTCCGTCAGATCTGAAAGCAACTCGGCTGTTTCTAAGTCTCTGACGATGGTGCCAGCAGGAACTTTAATAACGCAATCTGCGCCATCGGCACCGTCTCGTTGCTTGCCCAAACCGTGTCCACCTTTTTCGGCGACCTGACGCGGATTATGATGCAAATCAATCAGCGTACTCATCCCAAGGGTAGCGACGAGGCGGACGTTTCCGCCGTTGCCACCGTCCCCGCCATCGGGACCGCCACGAGGGACATATTTTTCTCGGCGGAAACTGATGCATCCGTTCCCGCCATCGCCTGCTTTGACCTGAATTCTTGCTGTGTCCATAGATTACACCCTTTAGAGAATAAGGGTTAATTCCGATTGCCTGCTGTGTCAACCAAAACGCTTTGTCACTGTAGGACGTTTAGATATGAATCACTCTTTATTAATTATACCTAACTCTGCAGCGGTTTGCAACTTCATCTCGACTGTTTTGGCAACATTATTTGGTTATCGGTTTCTATCGTGAGTTCACTCTAAACATTTCATGTGTGTTAATGGTTGCGTTGAGACGCAACACATAAGCACCAAAAACTGAAATGTGTTGTAGCACAAACTGTATGAAGTTTATCAGGTGTCCCATAAATAGTGTGTGAGTGTTGTTGAATAAGAATGTCTCGTGGAAGAAACTACCTCAATCCCCTTATCAGGGGGACTTCAAGAGGACGTGTGTAGGTCGTTTTTGAAATTCAGGAATCGCGACCGGGAGGTCGCTACTACAGGAGAGGGAGTCAGGATTCGGAGATCCCTCCTACAGAAGAGGCTTATCAGCAATCAGTAGTCAGCAAGAGATGGGAGGAATCCGCAGAAATATCCGAGCAAAACCCCAAAAAAAACATCCCGCCGCAAAGGTGGATTACCTCTAAATCCCGCGTATCAGGGGCAGGCGGAGTCTGGATTCGGAGAGCTATCCTATAGAGAGGCTATCGGTTGTCTGCAGTCGTCGGACATGGTCGCCTCCACTTTATTGACATCCGCTTTCCTTGATAATAATGCGTTCATTTAGCCCGTCAATATTAAGGTCAAGGTAATGAGTATTAGGTCCTACAGCGCAGACTAACGCTAATTCCCTCCAATCTTATTTTCTTGAAAGTCCGAATGCTGCCAGCCAATGCGTAATTGCAAAGTACCCGTTTGACTTTACAAATGCATAGTCTATTCGATTCATTAGCCAATAGAGTCCTAATTAAATGACCTTGAAACCCACAGCAGTTATTGCCTCTGTGAGATGTGCTGGGGTAACGCGTGAGGCATCGAAATGAACGACAGCCTCGGCTTTGCGTAAGTTTACCTTCGCACGCCGAACACCCGGAAGTTCTGTGAGGGCATCCGTTACAGTTTTGACGCAATGTTGACAGGACATTCCATCGATTTTTAATTTCGTTTTATCCATGATTTTATGCCTTTGTAGAAAAACTGTACTTGCAAGACGGACAGGTTTGCATATCTGTACGAATTGCCAATCCACACTCAGGACAAATACGTTTCACCCGGAAACGTTCAACAAGACGAGACACAATGACGATTCCTAAAAAAAGAAGAATGAGAAAAGCAACTTCCCAAAAACCGATAGACACCGTTTACTTCCCGCCCTTCTTTACACGCAATAGGGAAAACCTGCAGACCACTCTACACGCGTAATCCGCGTAAGGTCGCGAGGTTTGTCTCGTGCATTGTCTCCATCTGTGGTGTTTCAATGATAAGTGGAATTTCCGTGAACCGGGAATCGTTGAGGATATAAGCGAATGCAGTTGCACCGATATTGCCATCGCCGATGTGTTCATGCCGGTCCACGCGACTCTGATAGGTTGATTTTGCGTCGTTGAGATGAAAAGCCTTTAATCGTGCTAAGCCGATAACCTCGTCGAACTGATTAAATGTTGCCTCGCAATCAGCCTCAGTTCGTAGGTCGTAGCCAGCGGCGAAAACATGACACGTATCCAAACAGACACCAAACCGATCTGGGTATTTCGACATACTGATGACATCACGCAAATGTTCAAAGCAATAGCCGAGGTTTGTGCCTTGCCCGGCGGTGGTTTCCAGAAGCACAGTGACATCTGGAGCCTCAATGTTTTCGAATAGAAAATCGAAACTTTCGCTTAACAGCTTTAAGCCGGGTTCCTCACCCTCGCCGAGGTGTGCGCCGAGGTGTGTCACGATGTAGCGGAGACCGAGCGTATCCGCAAGTTCCATCTGCTCCTGAAACTGTTGGCGTGATTTTTCGAGGACCTCTGTTTTCGGCGAAGCGAGGTTGCTCAAGTGAATATCGTGAACAATCACTTCCCCAATGGCGGATGCTGTCCAAGCATCACGAAACTTGTCCATTACGGCAGGGATCGGCGGTTTCGCCACCCATCGGTTTGGGTTTCTCAAGAAGATTTGGATTGTGTCGCAGTGGAGTTTGTCGCCATTTGTAATGGCGTTATGTAAGCCGCCTGAAGTAGATACATGTGCACCGAGAATCATATTTTTACAAGTTTCAGGTGTTTTTGCTTGGGTGTTGCCCACACCGAAATTGGTATCTCCGTATTATGTCTGTAATTAGACCTATTTAACCCCTATTCTATTAAAGATACCACAAAAGAGCAACGAAGTCAAACAAAATGCGTTTAAAATATGTTATGGGAGAGTGTTTGTCAAAAACCTTTAGAAATTTAATAGCGTTTATTTCTCTCCGCTCAACCCCCCTATACTGTAAGACATTTAATTTGCGGTCCAAACGAAAATAGATTAACCTCAAATAGGCATACCGATGATTGTATTGTACACACAACTTGACCAATAATAACGTCCTAACATGAATTATATTGCAAATTTCGTGCCAGTTCCTGAAATAAAATGTATCTTCGGGTCAAAACTACCGATATTCCAAACGTGTTTTTTGCTGTGATGCGTCTAAACTACAGATACCTATTAGGTTTATCGGAGTGAAGGTAAACATCAATTTTTTTCGCAAAAAAATCACATCTGCTGAAGAGATTAAATCTATTTATAATTTTTGAACTCTAAACGTGCAAAAATTGAGTGTTAATCCACAAAAATTGTATGTTATACGCAGGAATTTCCGAGTTGAAAGACGCCGCTATCTGGTAATATAGAGTTAGGAATTTATCAATCGATGAGACCTTATTACGGATGAACTACTGTCTTGACCCCAAGTCCCGCACCAGCATTGTCGAACGCGGCTAAACCTTGGGCAATTGGAAACCGATCTGTTAACAGCGGTTTGAAATTGAGTGCCTTTTCTATCAGGAGTTGCCGCGACTCTTCAAGACTGGAGCGAGAAAACGCCCACGAAGCCATCAGTTTATGACCCGCGTAGTGGAATTCTTCTAAGTTGATATTGAGCGTTTCGCCATCCGGGGCAAGCCCAAAGAAGTTGAGGCATCCCCCTCGGCGGACAATATCAAAAGCGAGTGCTATTGCGGACGCATTGTTGGTTGTGGCAGAGATGACAGTATCAACGCCGCCACCAGTAAGGTCTTGGAGTTGCGTGACAGCCCCGGGTGAAGTATCAAAAGTGTGATCGGCACCGAGCGTTTCGGCGACAGCCCTGCGGTGAGCCTGCGGTTCAACCACGTAGGTTGTTAAACCCGCTCGTTTCGTCAATTGCGTGAGTATCAAGCCGATAGGACCGGCACCCAAGATAGCGACAGAATTCTTGAAAAGTGTTTCCCGCATTGCGTTCAGACAGCAGCCCAAAGGTTCTAAAAAGAGTAACTCTTCAGGTGGAACGCTGTCTCGGACGCGGATAAGCTTGCCGGTATCCACACCGTGTTTTGGCATCCGCATATATTCGGCGTAACCACCATCAATATCGTGACCGATGCCCTCAATGGTATTGCAGTATTTGTCCAGATCGTTCTGGCATTCCGTGCATACACCGCAGGAAAGCATCGGGTTGACAGTAACCCGTTCCCCGATTTTGACATCGCGGTGTTGACTTTCTACCACGATGCCTGCGAGTTCGTGTCCCATCACGACGGGTGGCGCGTAATCGGATACATCGCCACGGAGCGCGGCAAGGTCGGACGCGCAAATACCGCAGAGTTCCATCTTGATGAGCACGTCTCCGGTAGTTAGTGTAGGAATGGGTTTTTCATGGATACGTAGTTGCTGAATTTTCTCAAAAACGATAGCTTTCATTTTTTTAATTATGGACCTCTGGGCCGCTGCGTCCGTTGTCCTTGCGGGTTTCCTGTCATTCTCTACGTGATTAGAGTCCGTAACGGCATTAAAATCTGCAAGACTTATGAAATTTCTAATAGCGACCTACGCCCCGAGTACCCCAATTAAAATAGCACCGACACCGTAGCCCGAAATGAAATGGAGGGGTGTTTTTGCTTGGGTATCTCTGTGTATTACTTGGGCGTTTTTTCAGCTCTTAAGCGAAGAACGTTCAATCATGAGTCGCGTCGTGTAACCGCAAGGAAAAATTAAAACTCGTAAGGTACTGTTTCTGCCTGATGTGTTTTGGCAGATTTTTCCGCCAAATCCATGATAGCGATGACGCGACGCGCCGACTCCGGTGTCACAAGCAGTGGCGTGCCATCATTTAAATGAGCGACGATATTCTCATAGTAGGTAGGTCCCGGTCTACGATGGTAACCAATCTGTTGCTCTTTGGGGTGTCCTTTGGCTTCAGATAAGACCTTAAACCCTCCGTCTCCGTCAGTAATCGCCCCGTGTGAGCCGAGCAGTTTCCATCGTGATCCCCCAATTTTCGCGATGTTAGACATCTGGATATTCGCCGCCGCTCCATCCGCAACCACTTCCCCACCTGCAAACCGAACAATGGCTTGGACATGGTCCTCGTTGGTAATATCGTCCCAGACGAGGTTCGGTTGATAGAAGCCAGTGACGTTGATCATCGGGGCCTCAAGGACATTGAGTAGCCAATCCAGATAGTGGGCACCCCAATCGTAGAATTGTCCACCTGAGATCGCCTTGACACTGCGCCACCAATCTGGGTTGGGTCTGCCATAACCGCCACCCCACATCTCAACACTAAAAACTTTGCCGATAACACCGGAATGAACGAGTTCACGAAGCGTCCAAAAGTCGGCATCCCACCGCCGATTGTGATGAACAGATAACATAACATCGTTCTCTTTGGCGGTCGTGATCATTTCAGTGGCTTCTGCGATTGTGACGCACATCGGTTTCTCGACAACGACATGCTTACCTGCTTTAAGACTTGCTACGGTTGGACCACAGTGCAGACTATGCGGAAGGACATTCGCGATAAGATCGACGCCATCGTCCGCATTGAGTTCTTCAACCGAGTTATAGGTGCGGACTCCGGGGAAATCCTCTTGCGCGGCTTTTGTTCGCGCCGGATCGATGTCGCAGATGGCAACACATTCGATGCCGTCTGTATTTTTCATCATGTTTGCGTGGGCTTTGCCCATATTGAATGCCGCTCCGTAGCCGAGGACGGCACCTTTGATGGTATCTGCCATTTATTTGGCTCCTTTTCTTTCATGTGTGAATGTCTAATTATAGCATAAACCAGAAAAATTCACATAAAAAATGCATGACATACCCGGATCGGAAACTGATTGACATTTCTGAAAATCCATGATAAACTCAACCGACGTTTATTGGCACAGTTACAGCGGGATCCATATACACAGTACAACTCTTAAAAGATGCGCAATCTGTGTCAATTCTATATACTATTATTTATGAAATTCCTTGAGGTAATTTATGGCAAAAGTTGGATTAATCGGGGTTGGCAATATGGGGATGGGGATGTCAAGAAACATCCTAAAAGCGGGACACGAACTCACTGTGTATGATGTCCGCCCAGAGCCGTTGGAAACACTTGTGCAAGAGGGGGCATACGCCGCTACATCGCCGCGCGAAGTGGGCGCGGCTGCAGACACCGTCTTTATCATGGTTCTGAATGTTGAACAGGTCAAAGCGGCACTTCTTGCAGAAGATGGACTACTGGCAGGACTCAAACCGGGAGGCACGGTCGTCTGTACGGCAACCATCGGACGCTCACAGGTGATAGAGGTCGCCGAACTGGTGAGAGAAAAAGGATTTAATATTGTCGATGCCCCTGTCAGTGGTGGGGCACCGGGTGCCGCCGCGGGAACTCTCACAATGATGGTATCGGCACCAAAGGAAACGTTTGAAGCATCAAAATCGGTGCTTGAAGCCGTCGGACGGGATATCTACCATGTTGGGGAAGAGGCTGGGATGGGTCAAACCGTCAAGTCAGCACTTGCAGTCCTAATTGGCGTTACTTATGCCGGTATCTTTGAAGCACTAACGTTGGCGGTGAAGGCAGGTGTAGCACCGGAAACACTTCGCGATGTTGTCAGCACAAGTGTCGTTGGGAATTTCCTTTTCAGGGACACAACACAGAATATCTTGGATCGGAATTTCAAGGGACAGAGTAATATCGGCACAATGTATAAGGACCTCACTTTAGCGAAAAATATGGCAAGCGATTGTGGTGTGCCTCTCTTCGCGGCGAGTGCCGCTTTTGAGCTGTTTCAAGCGGGAAAAGCCGTAAATCCTGACGAGGATAACTGGACGATTGTCAAAATCCTTGAAAACATTGCAGGTATTGAGATCCGAAAAACGGAATAATTGTGAGGCAGGAATCTTGCGAGAGTGTATTTAGTGCTTTTGAAGCCTACAAAGACAAAGAAATTGAGAGGGATTGAATGTTCAAATTGGGAACTATCACAGATGGAATCAGCCGGGACTTCGAGTATGCGCTCGATACGATGGTAGAAACTGGATTGGAATACGTTGAATTACAGTACCTTTGGGAAAAGCAGATTGGTGATCTGACAGATGCAGACATTGAACGGGTCAAAGAGTTAATCGAAGATCGGGATTTAAAGGTATCGTGTATCTCGCATCACAATCTTACAGCACTTCCTGTGGATACGGCAGTTGATGCGCCTGCGTATCGTGGACACATTGCGACATTACAACGGTGTATTGATGTTGCCCAAGCACTCGGCACAAATCTCGTGCGAATTTTTAGTTTCCGAAAAGAGATGGTGCTTTTTGGGGCGGAACCCATTATCTCCGAAGGGGCGTGGACGACACTCCTGAACAGGTTGGAGGAACCGTTGCGAATTGCCGATGCAGCGGGGGGCACGCTTGTCATTGAAACCGCAATCTCTGGTAACGTGACGTCGGCATACCTTGCGAGAAAGTTGATTGATGAATTAGACGCGCCGCATCTAAAAGTACTCTGGGATCCGTGCAGTTCCCTCTATTGTACTGAAATTCCTTATCCAGATGGTTATGAGGTTATCCGCGAACACATTGCCCACGTTCATCTCAAGGATGGCATCGTGAACCTTCCAGCGGCGACATTCGATTTCTGTGCCATGCGCCAAGGACAGATGGATCCTTACTACAATGACATCGTGAATGCTCTGAAACGCGACGGATACGATGGTGCGATCTCTTTAGAGAGCGTCTACACCCCAGTCGGTGGAACGCGTGAGGACGGATTTAGGGAATCGCTACCGGTCTTTATGGAACTCATGGGACGGTAGAAGACTTAAAAAGAAAAAGGACGCAACCAAAACGTTCTGGCTGCGTCCTTTCGTTTTAACTGTAGTATAGCGAAGCTAAACCTTACTTGGCTTTCAGGCTTCCCCAAGTTGTGAAGAGTTTCCCAGCGGGTTCGACGGAAACGAAAGAATCTCCGAGGGACCACACGCCACCAACACCAGCGAACAGGCTCCAACCGCCGCCGCGTTCACTGACCTTCACCAATAAGACATTAGGACCTGCGACGAGGTTAACCTTGAAATCATCTTGGAAGTCGCCAGCACCGCGGTTGACAGCGTTTGTGTGAACGACTTCACCGTTGAGCCAGACTTTGACGGAGTCATCACTACCGACTTTCGCTGGAACACCACTCTGATCTTCGGGAGCGTTAAGGATAACCAACCCGTAAACGGAGTGGTCGTTGACATCGCCTTCACCTAAGCCAAGCTCGTTGACAAGATCGTTGACGTTGTTACCACCTGTATCGGCGATCTCACCGATCGTCCATGCCAAATCACCGACTTTTTCACCTGCACTGGCACCGTTTGTAGCGACCAAATCTTCCGTAACAGAACCACCACTGGCTTCAGCGAGTGAATCGACATCGGTCGAATTCGCGCCACCTTCGTTCGCTTCGGTTGCTGCAATCACCCAGAGCCATGGACCGGTAATTTTTCCAGCGACACCTGGGGTAGCGGGTTTATAGACGGCATTCACGTCGGCATCGACACCGGCGAACATGCTCCAACCACCACCACGTTCACTGACCTTCACGAGTAAGAGATTATCGCCTGTTTTCAGGTCAACCTGAAATGTGTCCTGAAAATCACCAGCACCGCGGTTGACAGCGTTTGTGTGAACGACTTCACCGTTGAGCCAGACCTTGACGGAGTCATCACTGCCGACTTTCATATCCACGCCGCTCTGATCAGAATCAGATTCAAGCGTGATGAGTGCATAAGACGAGTGGTCGTTGACATCGCCTTCACCCAAGCCAATCTCATTGACGAGGTCGTTGACGTTATCGCCACCTGTATCGGCAATTTCGCCGAGCGTCCATACCAAATCACCAACGGCGTCGCCTTCGTTGGCACCGTTTGCTGCGACATCGTCTTCAGTGACATCACCACCACTGGCTTCAGCGAGTGAATCGACATCGGTCGAATTCGCGCCACCTTCGTTTGCTTCGGTCGGGGCAATCATCCAGAGCCACGGACCCGTAATTTTATCTTGGGCATCGGCAGTTTGCGCCATAACGAAAAGTGCTATGAGACATGCGAACCCTATTGTGAACAATTTTCTATACATGAAATCCTCCAATTAATTTTTTACTTTTAAACGAAACACAGTGAAATCAGTGTTGCCTGTTCTTGCGGGCTCGGCTGTACCTCAATCAGAAATCGCGGCTACAATATTGTACCGATGCTTACAAAGATAGGACAACATATTTAGATTAGTTTAACAAATATACCACAATTAAATCAAGCACAAAAAACTTTATGCAGTTTTAGCCGATAAAAACG
>JAPOOP010000355.1 GCA_026713385.1 Candidatus Poribacteria bacterium
CCGCCGCTGGTTGCCATTAACTGCGGTGTCTCCGATTCACGGATGCGGATCTCACCGACCTCTAAAGCAGTCAAGAACGGAATGTGTCCGGCGAGAATTTGAAAGTTGCCTTCAACTCCCGGTGCGCTAACGCTCGTCACATCCGCTTCATAAACCGACTGTTCCGGTGTCCGAATTTCGAGATGAAAACCCCTACTAAGCATAAGATGAAGTCTCCTTCCGAAAGCCGACTGCTGATAGCCGACTGCCAGTTACTAATCCGCTGCCTCTTCCAAGTCTGCACTTTTTGCCTGCTCAAACGCTTCGTCAATCGTCCCGATATAGCGCAATGATTGCTCGGGCAGTTCATCGCAATCGCCATTTAAAATCGCTTGACAGCCTTGTACAGTATCCTCAATCTTGACATACTTGCCCGGTGTCCCCGTAAAACGTTGTGCCACAAACATCGGTTGTGTCAAGAACATCTCTATTTTCCGTGCCCTGTTGACGACCAACTTCTGTTCATCCGACAGTTCGTCTACACCGAGGATAGCAATGATATCTTGGAGGTCTCCGTATTCCTGTAGTACCTGCTTGACGTTAAAGGCAGTCTGATAATGTTCGTCACCAATAATGTCTGCTGATAAGATACGCGAACTTGAGGTTAACGGATCGACTGCGGGGTATCTGGCTTTCTGAGAGATACTCCGTTCCAATCGCGTCACGGCATCAAGGTGTGCGAAAACGGAGACGACAGCCGGATCGGTGTAATCATCAGCTGGCACATAGACGGCTTGGAATGAGGTAATTGAACCGTGTTGTGTGGAGGTAATTCGCTCCTGCAACTCACCCATTTCGGTCGCGAGCGTCGGCTGATATCCGACAGCAGAAGGCATCCGTCCGAGAAGTGCTGACACCTCACCACCTGCCAGTGTGAAGCGGAAAACGTTATCGATGAAGATGAGAACGTCTTGACCCTGCTGATCACGGAAGTATTCTGCCATAGACAGTCCTGCCAGCCCGACACGGAGACGTGCTCCGGGTGGCTCGTTCATCTGTCCGAAGACCATCGCCGTTTTGTCCATCACGCCGTACTCATCAAGTTCGAGCCAGAACTGATTCCCTTCACGTGTCCGTTCACCGACCCCACAGAAAACGGAATAACCGCCGTGTTGTGTCGCGATGTTGTAAATCAGCTCGGCAACCAGAACGGTTTTACCGACCCCGGCACCGCCGAAGAATCCGACTTTTCCGCCTCGGACTACCGGTTGAATCAAGTCGATGACTTTGATGCCTGTTTCTAACATTTCGGTGGATGTGCTGAGTTCTGCCTGCGGTGGGGCGGGCCTATGAATTGAGTATCGCTCGGATTCATTTGCAGGACCTTTTTCATCAATGGTTTGACCCGTCACGTCGAAAACTCTACCGAGTACGGCATCACCGACCGGAACAGTGATTGGACCACCGGTATCAATTGCCAGTGTGCCACGGACTAATCCGTCTGTTGTATCCATTGCGACAGCGCGCACCCGATGCTCTCCTAAGTGCTGTTGAACTTCGAGGACCAGCTCGCTTCCATCGTAACGTTGAACTTTAACAGCGTTTAGGATATCCGGCAATGCGCCTCCCGAAAAATCTATGTCAACTCGCGCACCGACAACTTCTAAGATTTTTCCTTGGTTCATGAGATATTCCCTTTTTTAATTCAGAGTCGTTGACTTTTAGTTACACCCAAATTTTCTGGCTTTTCTATTCGTACCAACATTTCCAAGTCGTATGTTCTCTATATCACATGCGAACTATGCCCGCGTAATAAAAGATCAGAGACTCGGACACGCTTCTTGAAAGCGGGCAAGTGCCTGCGCCTGATTGATTAACGCGTATTGCCGATTTCGAGTTGGCATGAGGAGATTCACGCGTTGAATTTTTTGATTCAGGTTTTCGAGCTTTTCACTATATTGTGCAAGACTGCGAGCGCGTTCCTGTTCAAAACTCCGACTGATGACCTTACGCCGATGCGGATTCTGCTGGACAGCAGCTGCCAACCTCTCTCGGCGGCTTTTCAGATTTATGAGGACTTTTTCAAGTTGCGCTTTTGCCTGATTAATCTCTTTCTCTAATTCAACCCATCGCGGCGTAAATCCGTTCCCTTTCAGAAGTCGATTCGCCATCCGTGCTTGCGGTGTGAGGAAGGGATTCGTATCCAACTTGAGCGGTTTACCTTCTCCGGGCAAATTCGCGAATTCGCCACGTTCCATCGCCTCCTCAATCTGTTTGTTGACATTAATCGGCATCTGGAACCTCCTTACGGCAGAACGGAGTCTGTCTGCTACCTTTAACCTTCCAGGGCAGCAGCACCACTTACGATCTCGGAGATTTCCGTTGTGATCTGTGTTTGACGTGCCCTGTTGCGTTGAAGAACCAACTCGTCGATGAGTTCTTTCGCCTTTTGTGTGGCATTCTCCATTGCTGCCATTCGCGCTGCTTGCTCCGCTGCGTTGGAATCCAGAAGCACTTTCCACATTTGCATGTTCAGATGTTTGCCGAGTAGCATTTCAAAAAGTTCCACCTGCCCCGGCTCATAAACATAATCGAGAAAAAGTTCATCACCCTCTGGTATTTCAGGTTCTAACGGGAGAAGCTGCTCAACAAGCACGGTCTGGAGAATAGCAGACTTGAAGTTGTTGTAGATAACCTCGACTTTATCGATCTTTTTATCTGTATAAAGATGTTCAAATTCGTGGACAACGTCAACGGCTGTTTGGAACTCAAGCTGACGGAAAATATTGATATAGGCATCGGTGATGTCGTAATCGCGCCGAGCGAAATGCTCTTGCGTTCGTCTGCCGATACAGATGAGCGTCACATCGGCACCACTCTCTTGATAATGTCCTATGCGTTGTGTCGTTGTCCGAATAACGTTACTGTTGAAACTACCACACAACCCACGGTCAGCGGAGACAGAGACGATGCAGACATGCTTTGTCTCGCGTTGTTCAAGTAGCGGATGCGTTATTGCCTGATTTTCAGTATCCATCTGCGAGATGAGGTGCCCTAAGATCGTGTTGAGTTTATCGGCGTAAGGACGCGTCGCATTAATATTTTCTTGGGCACGGCGGAGCCGCGCAGCAGCCACGACGCGCATTGCATCGGTGACTTGTTCAATGTTCTGAATGCTGGCGATACGCCTTCGAATTTCTCGTAAAGTTGCCATATTTTAATTAATTGAATCTGGAGCAGGATTGAAGGATTTATAGGATTTTCAGGATAAGCAGAGCCAACTTCACAGTCCAATCTGCTCTAAATCCTGTTCAATCTTGAGAATCCTGTAAATCTTACTCAAAACTACGAATTAGCCCAGTTTTCCTTGAATGTTTTCACGGCAGTGTGTAAAACTTCAAGTTGTTCATCACCCAGCAAACCCGTTTCTGCCACTTCTGTGAGAAGTTCAGCGTGATTCCGGTCAAGGTATTGCAAAAACTCGGATTCAAACCGTGCCACTTCCGTTTCTTCAATATCGTCGAGATAGCCGTTAGTGCCACAGAAGATAGAGGCGACTTCCTGTTCTACAGGCATGGGTTGGTATTGCGGTTGCTTCAGCAATTCAACGAGGCGTGTGCCCCGTAGGAGCAGAGATTGTGTTGACGCATCCAAATCCGACCCAAATTGTGCAAAGGCGGCGACTTCTCGGAAACTCGCGAGATCAAGTTTAAGCGTGCCTGCAACCTCGTCCGCCTTCATGGCTTTGACTTGTGCATCGCCACCGACTCGCGAAACAGATAGTCCGACATCAATCGCGGGTCTCACGCCTTGGTTAAACAAGTCGGTTGTGAGGTATATCTGTCCATCGGTGATGGAGATAACGTTTGTAGGGATATAGGTCGTCAAATCGCCTTCAAAGATCTCAATAATCGGTAGAGCAGTGAGGGAACCGCCACCCAATTCATCGCTCAACTTTGCGGCGCGTTCTAAGAGACGTGAGTGTAAGTAAAAGACATCACCCGGATAGGCTTCTCTGCCCGGTGGTCTTCGTGAAAGCAGCGACATCTGCCGGTATGCCCAGGCGTGTTTTGTCAAGTCGTCGTAAATAATGAGAGCGTGTTTGCCGTTGTCCCTGAAGTATTCACCCATTGCAGTACCGGAATAGGGTGCGAGGTACTGAAGCGGTGACGGTGCACTCGCAGAGGCTGAAACGATCGTTGTATACTCCATCGCGTTATGCTCACGAAGCGTAGCCGCAACTTGCGCCAAAGTAGAGCCTTTTTGCCCGATAGCAACATAGACACAGTAGACATCTGTATTCTTCTGGTTCAGGATAGTGTCGATGGCGATAGCGGTTTTGCCGGTGCGTCGGTCACCAATAATCAGTTCGCGCTGACCTCTCCCGATCGGGGTCAAACTATCAATGGCTTTTAAGCCTGTGTAGAGCGGTTCGCCAACCGGTTGGCGTTGAACGATGCCTAGCCCTTTCTGCTCGGCTGGCAGTTGATGTTCCGTTTCAATATCGCCCAAGCCGTCAATAGGTTGGCCGAGCGCATCAACCATCCGTCCGAGAAGTGCCTCACCGACAGGTACTTCGAGTAGCCTTCCTGTCCGCTTTGCTGTATCGCCTTCGTGTATGAGTTGATCTTCACCAAACAAGACGCAACCGACGTTGTCTTCTTCGAGGTTGAAAGCGATCCCGTAGACATTGTTAGGAAATTCGATCATTTCACTTGCCATAGCGTTGGCAAGTCCATGCACTCGTGCGATGCCATCGCCTACCTCCAGTACAGTGCCGGAGTCATAGACATCCACGTCCTGTTCAAACTGTTGCAGTTGTTGTTTAAGGATATTTGATATTTCGTCCGGTCGGACTTCTCTTGCCATTTTTTAATTATTCCTTGCGGTTCGGTCAGGTGAATTAGAGGTTCGATCTCCTCTCCGTATATCTAGGGGAAATACCCCAGCAAAACCCTGCGCCGATGTTGCAGGCTACAATTGTGGTTCATGTTTCCAAGATACCCAAACCCACCCGAGACTTAATCAGAAACCACCGCGTAACATTGACCTGTAAATCTCCATAGGCTGCCCAAGGAGCGGTGCTCAGGGTCCGTAGTTTAAGATCCTTTTTCAAGTTGTTGTTTCAGGCGTTGGAGTTGTGTTGTAACGCTTGCATCAAAAACGGTGTCATCTAACTGCACAATGAATCCACCCTGAATTTGTGGGTCAGTTATGGTTTCCAATCGCACCTGTTTCCCTGAATACGTGCTTAACTGCTGCACGAGCCGCTCTTCTTGCTCCGCTGTTATAGGGACAGCCGTCGTCACTTTTGCGACGAGCCTACCTGCAGCTTCGTCAACGATTGCCGAAAAGACATCCATTATCGCGACGAGATAGCGTTCACGCTGCTTCAAAGCGAGGAGTTTGAAAAAATTAACAGTCAGAGGCTGGATCATATCAGTAAAAAGCAGCTGAAACGTCTCGCTTTTAAATTGCGGCGACAGAATAGGGCTGTGGAGCAACTGCGTGAATTCCTCAGACTGTTCAACCAACTCCCGCAGCCCCTCTATATCTGCGATAACAGGTGCCAAGGCGTTCTGTTCCACGGCAGCCTCGTATAGGGCGCGTGCATAAGGTTTTGCGACCCGAATGTCTCTCATACCTCGTTTTACCTTTACTCAGTTGGCAACCTACTAATAGAGGCATCAATGATATGCTGATGTCTCTCTGCGTTGAGCTCTTCGCTTATGATTTTGCTGGCGGCATCAATTGCGAGTTCAGCGACAACGCCTCGCAGCTCAGAGATTGCTTCATCTTTCTCACGCTGAATCTCCGCTCTGGCTCTTGTGACTTCATCGTCTGCCTCTTGCCGTGCTTCTGCGAGAATTTGCTGACGTTCAACATTTCCCTGTTCAATCGCCGCTTGAATTTTGGCTTGTGCTTCGGTCTCAATATCGGCTAAACGTTGGCGCGTCTCTGCAGTGAGCCGGTCCAATTCCTCGCGATCAGTTCTCAATTGCTCCGACTGCGTGGTGATTTCAGTGCGGCGTTCCTCTAAGAGTCCACCCACCTTACCGAAAACGAATTTCCAAAGGACCGCGAGCACAATAAGGAAACCGATAACTTGGATGATAATCGTCTGCGGATCGATGCCGAGCAGTGCCAAAAGACCCCCTTCGCCGGCGGGAACTTCGGCGGCGAAAGCATTACTGAGACACATACTCATCAAAATGATGCAGCATCCATATAGACTCCTGTAGTGCACCCTTTGTGAGCGTTCCTTACGAAGCGAAAGCGTATGTTTGATGTTTCGCATATGTTTATTTACTCTGTAGTTGAAACTGAAGACTTTCGGAAGTCACGCGAGCACGATCATCGCGATGGCGTGCTTCCGATAACGTCTCAATATTAACTTGCAACTTTGAGCAGTCCATCTTTTCCTGGGCTTGCAAGCCTCGCCGTCCGTCTTCAGTCAAGAGATATAATATTAATTTCCGTCTCTAACATCTGTCGCAACTCGTTTCGCATCTGCATCAATCATCTCTCTCAGCATCTCGCCTTCAGGAAGTTTTGCTTGCAAGATAAAGAACATTAAGAGCGCATAGATAACGAGCGACTCGATGAGTGCCAAACCGATAATCATTGCCGTTTGGATACGCGGAGCGGCATCCGGTTGACGTGCGATACCTTCAAGAGCGGTACTTGTAGCACTTCCTTGTGCTCTCGAGGCAAAAATGACAGCGATCGGCAATCCTAAAGTTACACCGAACGCCAACACTGCTAAATAAATCATGAAATGTCCTCCTTGGACGGATAAGGGACAGTCTACACTTGTCCCACGAAATTAGTGATGCGCTTCATGCGCTTCTTCATGGTGTTCTATGAACAGCACGATGTAGATAGATGTTAAGATAGTAAAAACGAATGCCTGCAGGAAGCCAGCAAATAGCCCGAAGAACAGCATAGGCACTTGCACCGGAATAATCGGTATGGTATCTGCAATCAGCACGATAAGTCCGAGTTTTGTCAGTTCAATAACAACCGATTTTTCGCCAAATATATTTCCGAAAAGTCGGACAGCCAGTGAACCCGCACGCGATAACTGCGCAATCACTTCAAGCGGGAACATTAAAACCCCCAACCAAGGGGGGTCACCGGCTAAATGTTTCAGATAGCCCCCTATCCCGTTCTCTTTAATCGCGATAATTTGAACGCCTATCACAGCCGTTATACCGAGCGCAAGCGTTGTATTCAAATCTGCTGTTGGAGGTTGAAGACCCGGAATGACTCCGAGATAGTTCAGGAAGAGAATGAAAATGAAATAGGAGCCGACGAATGGGATATACTTTTTGCCCTGATCGCCTAAAATACCGCCGAAGAAGTCCGTGATACTTCCTACAAACACCTCTAACAGAGTTTGTCCGTTCCCTTCAGGGATCCGTTTCAACTTCCGGGTAACGAAGATAAAAAACAACACTAAGACGAGAACAGCGAAGTATGTGTTGGGAATTAGATCGGGCTGATGCCACCGAGTCGGTTCAGGAATAATTTCATCTGGTAAAAGTTTTGAAATCGGATAGAGTAAACTACGGTGACCGTTCTCGGCTGCGAAACTCCCGGCAACTGCTGCCAAACTGAGTCCGACAACCAAGCAGATAAATGATATTTTTTTCATGTTTGTCGTTGTGTCTCTTAAATGCGGGGATAGTTTCGGGCACTTCCCAACTTGAAGCCTACTTGCAAGTTATGTTTCAAGACTGATTGGGATCTTTATTTGAAAGGATAGCCACCATCAAACCGATCGCTTTGATAATAATGGCACCTTGTACTAAAGCAATCCCCCCAGCGAACGCGTATATATTCATCCACTCCATTTTGAACAAGAGATAGAGGAGTCCAGCGAGTACTGTGTATTTACCGATTGCGATGAAACCCAACAAGGACTTTGTGCGCTTCGTTTTTCCGGGACGAACAAGTCGCCGAACCACAAATTCAATGGACCAGAATAGACTCAGGCTGATAGCACTACCGATCAGAAAACTTGGGAGTGCGGCGCGTTTAAATCCTAACAATACCGCCGAAATGACTACGGTAAGACAGATTGTCAAGATATAGACGTGGCGGATAAATCGGTCACCAATTTCCAAAGCCGGACCCATCCGAGCGACTCCTTTGTCAAAATCACGGCAAATTAGGATCGCCGAAATTTTCGGATTCGATTGCTTTCAGATTTTATCCTTCTTCAGTGTCCTGTGTTTGTTCTGAAGTGGCACGACGCTGCTTTTCCAGACGTTCGAGTTGGCGGTTCCAACGTGCTACCGATCGAAACATTTCCATGAACCCAGCGGTAACTCCCATTCCGAAACCGATGTAGGATCCAACTGCTGCGTTGCCTAATTTTCCACCGAGCCACTTGCCACCAAAATAGCCGATACAAATCGCGAGCGCAAGTGTTATCCCGATCGAAGCGAGGTCGTACATCCCGATGTTGTCATTTTTCAGGTGTTTCAGCCGTTCCTTAAATATCAACATCGCTGCACCTTCATTTTTAACAGCAAATTTTGGCTTGCAAGCTGCGCCAAAAACGGAACATGTTTATCAGATGGTAGCCTCTTATCAAACAACGCTATATATTATAACACG
>JAPOOP010000292.1 GCA_026713385.1 Candidatus Poribacteria bacterium
CTTATACTAATTTCAGTTAACATAAACACCTCACTATAGTTTGTCAGTTTGTCGGCAACAGAGATGCACCAGTTGGTAAGTCTCTATAGCGTGAAGACTACATGACAGCGTAGCACGCAAACCATACAAAGTCAACCGAAAACCCATTACAAAGTCAACCGAAAACCCATTTCTGCACAGGGTCATTTAGCTTTCCGAAATTATTGCGTTTCGGTAGTAGGAGCGATCTCCCGATCGCGACGCTTCGCGTAAGTCGGACAAAAACCTTAAAACTAAATCCCCCTGTAGAATATCACTTGACAAAGTGATCTTTTTAGGCAATAATTATGAAATACCTGAAATAAATACTGTATTATCAATAGTTATTGTTCTTAAGCCATCCTTTATGTCCAAACGCACAATCCTCACAACCATCATTATTCCCGTCCTGCTAATCTCTGGGCTTATTATCTTCCTCATCAACAACCGGCAGGAACCCTCAGCCGAACTCGTCCTGACACAGCAACAGATTCACTTCGGAACACTCCCGGAATGGAAGGGACCCGTAACACGATCCCTAACAGCACGAAACGTAGGCAAATATCCACTCCACATCCATAGGGTTCACACAGGATGCAGTTACGCCGAAATCACAGCACCAGAGGTGATCCAACCCGATACAGAAGGCACGTTCCAGATAGTCCTCAACCCAGAACTTCTGCCTGGTAAGGAGACCTCGGCAACCGCCACCATCTTCACCGACAGTCCCAAGACCCCGATTGTCCATCTAACAATTGTCGCCACAGCGAAACGATTTGCGACACTCACGCCGAGCGTTTGCGAGTTTGGGGACATCCACCCCGAAACGATCTATCAAAAGACCATCAAACTCACTGTGAATGCTCCACTCAACACATCGGACATCCGCCTTCTGCCATCGGGACATGAATCACTCACATGGGAGATAACATCCAGTCCGGGGACAGATACCTCTCTCATTACAATCCAACTCGGTCCCCTGAAAGACAGAGGACGCTTTTCATCACTGCTCACTGTCCACTTCCCAAATCAACGAACACTGACCCTCCCTCTCACCGCGAAAGTAGTTCCCACTGACCGCCAACGGTAGAACGGATCTCCGAATCCTGACGCTTGCTGACGCCTAATGTCTAATAACTACTTGACAAAATACCCGAAATTGTCGTATCATTAAATATAAGAACACGCAAAAAAGCAGAAGAGCCCCTTCATGGAAAAACGCTACTTCGATTTCAGGGATATTTTCCAAGTTGTCCGCTACGGATTCAGTGGACGAAAGATCGCAGTTCATTTCATCGGACTCGTTCTCGCGTATCTAATTTACGAAACTTTGGTGTATCTCAGCCTCGTCATTGTAGGAGGCACCGCCGTACAGGACTTCTGGAACAAGTATGCACTCCTACCCCTACCTCCGTTCGGTGATGCAGGACTTACGCAGACAACTGAAATCGCAATGTGGATAGGGATGGTCAGTTTCGCGTGCATCTTCTTTTTCGCAAGCACAGTAGCTTCCAAAATCACCATCGAACAGCTCCGTGGGGATTTCTTCTTTTCGGTCGCCGATGCCTTAACCTTCCTCAAGGGACATTGGAAGTCCGTTTTGGGTGCATTCATCGGCTTGCTGCTCATCCAAGCATCCCTCGCGATAGTCCCTCTCAGCATCGCGGGGATCGCGAAGTTACCAGCAGTGGGGAAACCGTTCCTCATGCTAACTTCACTGCTCATGCCGATCGGATTTTTCCTCGGTCTCCTGATGGCGTTGATAGCGATCGTTTTCAGTGTCAGTTTGCTCTTTGTGCCAGCCGTTGCCGCGACGACAGGTGCCGATGCATTTGAAATAATTTATCAGCAATTCGCAATCGTTTGGAACAAACCTTGGCTGTTAGTGTGTTATGAGGCGCTGTTGCTCCTTATCAAATTTATTTTTGTGCCAATCTGGGCATTCTTTTGCCTTGCAGGCTTTTCAATTGTGATGCTTCCGACGCGCCTCCTCCACGCCGAAGCAATGCAGCAATTTATGGGCTACACGAACCTATGGCTCGGCGGGGCTGTCGAAAAGATAGCAACACTACCCTATATTAATAATCTCGGGGTCTTCAACACCGGCACAAGTGATCAAATGCCGACACTAACTGGAATAGCGGCGGTTACGACCCCAGTGACCGCTATCTTTCTAACGATTACACTCCTCATGAGTGCGGGGTTGGTAATTGCGTACCTGTTTTCGATTGCCTCTGCCGGAAACACGGTAATTTATACGATAGTGCGAAAGAAACTCGACGGACAGAATTTGTTAGTACCACTCGAATCGCAATTAACGGGAACGAACGAGGCACAAGTGCCAAATCGGTCATGATTTAGAGATATATCACCTTTCACAACGTGAAAGGTGCCAAGGAGCAATAGTTAAAAAGATGTTCCAAAAAATGATAACCAAAGTCTTCGGTAGCAAA
>JAPOOP010000316.1 GCA_026713385.1 Candidatus Poribacteria bacterium
CAACACATTGACACGTTCGGCAGTGAGTTCCGCGAACTGGAAGAAATAACGCTATCACCGAACGGGAAAATCGCACTTCTGCACTATTGGGATGCTGTCGTGACATGGGATATAGAGAAAAAGCGACTTCTGAACGTGTGGGCTGATTTCGTCAGAGATCGGTTCTACGATGTGGTGAAGTTGAGTTCTGATGGGAAAACCGTAGGCGCCACCTCTCGATATTTTATTAAGACATGGGATGTCGCGTCCCAGCAAATGAAACGTATCGTTTCTGCAGAAGACGCCACGTTTGAAGGGCTCGCAATCTCTCCAGATGGTCGGAAACTCGCTGTCCACAGGGACCGGTGGGTGGAGGTCCGCAATCTTCAGACGGGTAACATTGAACTCCAATTTCCCCAGCATACTGGATGGCTTGAAGAAATCGTATTTAGCACCTCTGGAAGGTGGCTTGCGACAGTGGGACACTGGCAGCCTCTCTCCATTTTGGACACCAAAAATCCAGAGAAACTCCAGAAACTTACGTCAAAAAATGGACCTGTATCGCTACATACGCATTACCAGATCGCCTTCAGTGAAAATGACGAATACTTCGCGGCTTCCGGCAGAACGAAAGATAATCAAGATTGGATTCAATTATGGAAACGCGAGGGCGACACTTTCGTCTTTCAATATACATGGCAGGTACCAGAACTGCTTTATAGCCCAATTCCAACGCTCGCCTTTACCGCTCACACAGACGGTTCAACGGTGTTAGCAGCATCGGAGGAATCGGAACTCCACATCTGGAAACTCTTGCCAGATGCACCCGAGCTTCTAACCACCTTGGATGGCGAATATAACCCGGTGCACTTTAGTCCAGATGGTCGTTACCTCTTTGCCCGAAGAGACGGTTTCACTCAGGTCTGGGAGTGGCAGACAGAAACACCCCTTGAGCATCCATCTATTCCAGTATATTTTGACATCAGTCGAGATGGATCCGTTCTGCTTTCGGAGGCAGTCAGCGGTCAAATCCGCATCTGGGATGGAAGCGCGCTGCTACCTTCGCAACCTGTTGCCGTTGAGCTGGGTGGTAAACAGATTGTTATATTGGGAGCGGTAAAGCGGAATCAACTCCTACAGAACTTTCCCAACCCTTTCAACCCGGAAACATGGATCCCGTTCCGACTCACAACCGAAAGCCATGTCACGATCCATATTTATAATGCCGCAGGTCAATTGGTGCGTCGCTTATCCGTGGGAACAATGCCTGCAGGCGACTATTCTTCACAGGCACAAGCCGTCTATTGGGATGGACGCAATCAAGTGGGAGAACCTGTGAGCAGCGGTGTCTATCTCTACACGATTCATGCTGGCGACTATTCAGCAACCCGTAAGATGCTGATTCTGAAGTAAAGCGGTTTGAAAGCATCATAAATCTCTTGACTGATAAGCAGCAATTGCGTTCTAAATAGTTTCCTTTCAACATCATTCCTCTGCCCCATTTTGTGCTATTAATTCTAAAGTATGCCCTATTTTGAGCAGTTTTCTCGGGCATTTCGCTCAGAATCCACCAATGTCGTATTGTTCAAATTGGCACGGAATTTGCAATTTTCTACGGTAACCTCCACCGAATTCGTGTTAGACCGTGATTGCAACTACGTTTGTTTGATTGGTAAAAGATTAACGATTGTGTTCAGCGCACAATTTTGAACACCTTCAGTTAATTTGTCCGTAAGGAGAAACACAAACAGATGAACACGTTAAAACGAGCGATTCAGTTTATGCTTGTAGGGAGTTGCGTCCTGAGTACGTCTGTGTTCTATGGGTGTGGCGCGGACCCTCTCGGACCGTATCAACCGCTCCTGCCCGCAATTGAGGGCGAAGCGAAATTCTCAAGCAGATTCCAATTGGAAGAAGAACCGCAGTTCTTCCATGACCTTTATGGTGCAGAAATCGTGGAAGGCAGCGAACTTAATACATACACCGATCAGAAAGCATTTGATCAGAACGGCAAATTAATTGTCGGATGGGGTGGTCAGCTGGATAGCCTTCGCTTCACATCGCAACTCGATCGGACCATCATAGCGGAAGAAAGTTTCCTCGGTAGACATACCGAGTTTATTATTGGCGATCACCTACGACTCAAACCGACTTCTCTGTTTCCAAACCGATATATTCTATACAAAACCGAGTTCGATGGGCTTCGGTGGGATATCTCTTTCGCGCAGGAGCACCATCTTTTTAGCTTCATCCACTCCCGTATTTCTAATCCTATTAAAATAACAGACGCGGCAGATGATGGAGCACTCGCACAGGCTCTCGGACGCAGAAACGGATTGAACGCAGCGTCAGGGGTCAGGAACATTGAAAACGCACGACTTATCGGTTTTCGTGGACAGGGACTTTTCGGTGAAATGTTCCGCATCGGATTTACTTATGTCAATTTGTATAAAGAACACCCCGAACGCCTCGTAAACGCATTCATGGGAACCGTTGCCAATACACCCCCTGAAACAATATCCGTTGTTTTCCGTGATGACTCGCCAGAGGATAATCATACGGGGGCATTCACAGATTTTCGCTCCTATGACCCCGACTTACACAGCGATCATATCCAAGCGGGTGTCGGTGCCGCTTTCAAAAGCATGAAGATTACGATCGTTACACAAACCCTTATAAAATTATCCCCCGCCGCTATCGCGGAAGGCATTGAACCCGAACTGCTACCGGAAATGACGTACCAATTTCATGTTTTCGCTGATGAACTTGTCCCAGTTGATCACGCAGGAGGCACTTCCAAAATAAACGATTCTGTCGACGGGCAGTGGAAAATAGTCACCGGTTTCAATAAAATGAAATACGATCTTATGCTGACGGATGCGAAAATTAACATTGATCCACGAACCGTTAAAGCCGTTGTATTTGACATGGTTGTTGCAGGTGATTATAATATAGCGGTTATCGGCTTTAGTGAAGCAAATAGAGCCGCGGAGAACCCCGACCTACAAGAGTGGATTAAAACAACGGATGGTCGCATTCAGATGCCGTATCGCGATATAATTGAGGCACCCGGAAATTACGGTCAATCTCCGGATTACATCAACAACAGGAAAAAACTTGTAGACAACCCCACGCAATGGAAAGGTGAAGGGAGACCTCGAAAAGTCCGATACCGTTATGGTGCCGCCCGCGCCGCAACTCTCTATGGACTCGATCTTGAAGGAACTATCAGCAATGTTTTCATCAGGGCACACTATTCAATTAATGGTAAATACAAACAGTACCCGACGATCCCGAAAGATAAAATAGGGTTTAGTCGAATCAAAACGACTATTCAAGGTCCAGATGGTGCAGAAGAAACTGGTGTTGCTATTGATTTTAGGAGCCGACTCCCCGTAGATGCAAACGGCGTGCCGACCTATTCGGAAACCGAAGGTGAACGTTTTGAGGCTTTTTTAGGGGGTGACGGGACAGATGAAAATGGCAACGGAAAACTCGGTAGAGAAACCGCTTGGTTCGTCCAACTTAAGTCTCGCTTTGGCAAACTCCACTTAGAGGCGGTCTTGTTTCATATTGACCCAGGCTACACGACCAACTACCTGAATTTTGGCGCGCATCCGAACCGAGGTGAAATTTACACGCTTGAACGAGGCGGACCCAATAGACCCTTGGAAGAACAAATTGCGGGGGAACAAATTCCGTGGGACGCAACCAATTATACACTGATTGAAGATGACGATGATGGCGATGACTGGCCCGATGTCACCGACTTTGATGGCGTAATTCCACGTGCTGATGATCGAGATCAGAATGGGATATTAGACTTTCAAGAAGATTTTCTTATTTTTGAAGCCGACCCACCTGTATTTACCAATATTGTCGATCTGAATAATAACGGTATTGTTGATCCGATTGAGGATGACTTTGAACCAGAATACGAATATGGTATAGACCGGCAGGGATATCACCTCAAAGCAAAATATGACTTGCTTGATAACCTCGTTATTCAAGTGGGTTGGTTAAACGAGAGCGAAATTTCAAGTCGGCGGAAAAATAACTCGAAATACATACATGTCACCTATAAACGCAGTATCCCTGATTTTGGAAGCTTTCACTTCCAAAACCGATTCGTCCGAGCGCAAGATGATATTCCGGATTACGCAATTGCCTTGCCTGTTGGGGAATTGGAGCTGATTCACATTAATGACGAACTCGATTTTTACAACGCACGATCAAATACAACAACGCTCCAATGCCTCTATACCGCCGTGCGAAACTTGACAATTGAAGCCAAATTCCTGATTCTCATGCAAAAACAGTTTGAGCAAGATAAGAAAAAGGCACTTTTCAGGGATGTTGAATACGACCCGATATCGGAGAACTTTGAACCCGATGAACGCGTTGATTTTATGGTGCCAATTAAGCAGGTCCGGCTTGGCGTAGGCGGGCGGGCATACCCGTTCTATCCTGATCATGGACTTAACGCGCTTGACTCGACTGATACCGGTTTAATCTATGACGACGCGAATTGGAAAAAACGCCGTTATCCTGAACGGAACATCCGTAATCAGCTCACGATTCTGAAGGCGAAATACGAGATTCTATTTGCAGATCTCCCTTTGGTCAACAAAATTCTTGAAGATTTAACGCTAACACCTATGGTTAAATACGTCTGGGACCGCGCCTTTGACCGAAGTGCCGAGGAAATTCCAAAAACGCTCAACGCAGACCTGTTTCTCCCTACCGACGCTGAATCGATTGAATATTTGCGATTCAATCGGCGAAGTCGAGAAGATATTCTTGGTGTTCGTCTTGATTATCAATTTACACAGAGATTAAGTATCCTTGGCGGATTCCAATACCGGAAGTTTTCCAACCGAGATAAAAATTTCAAGAACTACCTACAAACTTTCTCAGATGACACTGACGTTCCAAACCTCTACCGCTCTGACGTGCGAACTCGTATTTTTGAAATACAAGCCATTAATAGGGGCGAATGGCTTGGATTCTATATCCTCATTCTTGCCGGACACCGCAGGACCACGCATTTGTTTCAACATACGACCAGTAATACCACCTTTGTGCGAGCAATGATGGGTTTCTAAATGGCTATCGGTTATCAGCCATCAGTTGTCGTTATTCGATTATATCTACAGCATTTCTTTAACTTTTTTGTTGCGTTCCAACCTTGAAGTTGCTATGATAGGTGTGATAGCACCCACTACCTAAAGGAGACCGGGGCTTCGGCTTCGTAGACATTTGCGGTTTTCTCAAAGGGTCAACCGTCTTACGTTGTCTCCACCCGCAGGCGATTACCCAAAGGGTGAAAAATCCCTTTAGGCACATCAAGGCGAAAAATCTTGGAAACCATCCCCGCCTGCCTCTCTCCTTTTGGAGAGAAATGTTGAAAAAGGGGGCAGCAATACAACGGGCAGATTTTCACCTCTGCTCCGATCCAAGCTTTCGCTCAATTACGCGTGAACTGCCCAGTATATGTTTTCAGTGGTATCACACTTAACACTTTTTGGCTTCCTTTGACCGAAGCGGACACCTCCCCAACGAGTGTTGAGGGTCAAAGCGGTGTCCAAAGTGTTACGTTAATTATACGATATTTTTGATGAAATGTCAAGTGTTTTTTAAAGACGAACCCATACGCCGCTTACATCCCCTACCTAAAGGCAGGGGCTTTAGCGGGGGAGTGGTAAACCAGCACATTTTTCTTGGCAAACTTTGGAGACACGCATGAACAATTACCGTATTGCAATTATCGGCTTAGGAGGCATGGGGGGTGCTCATGCCGAGGCAGTGAAGTTAGAGACAAACTGTGAACTCGTCGCCGGTGCAGAGATCAATCCAGAACGCGCAAAAGCATGGAGCGAACGATTCAGCGTTAAAGCCATCTATGACGACTACGAAAAAATGCTTGACAAAGAACAACCCGATATCGTTATCGTTCCGACGCAAGCACCGATGCACCACGCACCAACAATCGCCGCGGCACAGCGCGGTATCCACGTCTTCTGTGAAAAACCGACCGCCTTAAACCTTATTGAAGCCGACGAAATGGTTGACACCTGTGACCGACACCACGTCAAGTTTGCAATCAACCACATCAAACGCGCCAGCCCATATAACCGCCACGTCCTTTCATTGATAGAAAAAGGTGAGATCGGCGATGTCGTGTTGCTGAAGGCAACCGACAAAGGCGGACGCAAGGTGGGAAACTCACTGATGGAAATGGGCACCCATCTCTATGATTGGTTACGTCTCTTTGGGGGCGATGTTGAATGGACACACGCACACCTCGTGCAAATGGATGGACGTGAGTCAACCGTCGATGACATCAAACATACTCAAGAGGTTCACCCCTTTGACCGGGATGCGGGTCTTGTACTCGGAGAGCGAGGACACGCCGCTTTTCGCTTCAAGAGCGGTATCCATGCCGATGTGCAGTTCATTGCACAGCCCCAGACGAACGATGATGCTTATGGCATTGACATTATCGGCACTGAGGGTAGAATTGCTATCCGAGAGAGCGTCGGCACGACAATGTTTATCCACAAAGG
>JAPOOP010000254.1 GCA_026713385.1 Candidatus Poribacteria bacterium
ATCGCTGAGACGCATGCCCCGCGGAATCTACCTCCTGTCTTTGATGCGGCAACGCGCTATGCGGATTCACCGCAGGACGAGATTGTTCTTATCAGTGATAGATTTGAAAATCTACCGAATATAGCGCTGCCTGTGCAGAAAATTGGGGTTGGTGGAGATGCAGAGAATATCGGTATCGTTCGGTTCAGCGTTGAAATGTTAGAGGATCGTTATGAAGTCCTCATAGGCGTTCAAAATTTCACGGATACACCGAGGGAATTAGACGTTCAATTGGCGGTGGAAGATGTTTCTCTTGATGATAGAACGGTGTCTATTCCACCGGGTGAAACCAAATCGGTGCTGTTTTCAGGGGATCCGAGCGGTTTAGAGGGAAAGGTTCTTAGCGGACACCTTGGTGTGGATGACGATTTTCCACTTGATAACAGTGCGTGGGCACTTCTATCTGATGTCTCTTCGTTGCGAATTTTGCTTGTGAGTGACAATCGAAAGTCTTTACTGACCGATCTTTTGAAATCTTATGCGGATCACGTGCAACTGAATTTGGTGAATCCAGCGGATTATCACGGCACTGGTGATGCGGATGTCGCAATTTTCGATGGGGGCACGCTCGCCGGACGCGAGGCTTTTGGGCACCCTACATTATTTGGAAGGTCTGAGGCGACCTCTGAGGCGCATTTGGTCTTCATTGCACCGGGTAACAATTTGCCCTTCATCCGAGAAGATGCTCCGATTGTTGAAACGGAGACAACACCTGTGCGCGTTATCAAAGAGGATGTGAATCATCCGCTCATGAGGGGGCTATCGCTGCAAGGGATACAGGTGAGCGAGTCTATGTACCGAGCGTTGCCTCTTTGGGGGCATTCGCTTGTTGAAACGGAGAAAGGCGTATTGATATGGAGCGGTAGCAGATCAGGCACTCGGTTCCTTGTTTTCGAGTTTGATGCGTTTAACCCCGAAATCTCTAACTTTGCGTTAACGATTCCAGCAGTCCCACAATTTATCTATCAGTGTTTAGCATGGTTTGAATCGGGAACTGCCCCGCTGCAGTCGCTCCAGTCTCAAGAAGATGAAACCCGGCACGCCTTCCGAACAGGAGAGCAGGTGAGGGTTGCGTTGACACGCCAGGGACGCACGCTGCACGTGCAGAAACCTGATGGAACGACGGTTGGATTGGAGAACTCGATATACACCGAGACGGATCAGATTGGGGTCTACTCCCTTTTTGCGGATGATCGCCGGTTTGAACGATTCACGGTCAATTTGCTGAACGCTACGGAATCGGCACTGACATATACGCCAACAGCAACGATTGCAGACCCTTCAATGGGTGTAGAAGGCGGATTACAACCGATGACACAGGAAATATGGCGTTGGTTCGCGCTTGCAGCACTCCTGCTTCTCGTGTTAGAGTGGTGGTTCTACCATCGGAATGGTCTGTGAGTAGTCTCCCCTCCATGGAATTCAATTTGAGATTTGAAGTAAATTTTGACACTCCCGATCCCCTCTGATATACTAAAGAGACGAACGCTTTCACAAGGAGGAAAAACCGTGAGAACCTTTGGAACACAGGGACCTGTCAACCCGGACGATAACTATATCGTCAGCCGTTCTAAAGAAACCGCTGATTTTATCCAACGCATCAAAAATGGAAAATACATCGTCATCTTCGCACCCCGGCAGACCGGAAAAACGACTTTCTTTCAACGCGCCTTGGACACCCTCACCACCGAAGAACAACACTATTTTCCTATTCAACTCAATTTTGAAGAGGCTGAAGACGACACTGCTGCTGATTTTTACAGAGGTCTCTATGAAGATATTCTTGAACAGATAGAGAATGTTTTTGAGCGACGCTGCGAGATGCCTTCTGCCCCGTTAGCAGACTTCTTGGAGAATAACAACCGTATTACCGATCACCGCTCTATGCGCAGGTTCTTTCGGCAGTTCGCAAAACTTCTGTCGCGTGATGCCCCGAATCCAGTCCAAACGGCGTCCCTCGCCCAACGGGTGGTTCTCCTCATTGACGAGTTTGATGGCATTCCGCGTGATGTGCTTAAAGGGTTTCTTCACTCGCTGCGCCACATTTACGTCGCCGGTAAGCCGCGCAGCCCGCACAGCATTGGCATCGTCGGTGTTAAGAATATCAGGCAGCTCAACTATGATGATTCTATTTCACCCTTCAATATCCAAGATGAGTTCGTCGTGCCAAACTTCACTCGCGAACAGGTCGGTGAACTCCTCGCACAATATACCGAGGAAGTCGGACAACCCTTCGCACCAGAAGTCATTGAGACGTTGCACAAACAGACTGCCGGGCAACCTTTTCTTGTCAATCGCGCAGCACAAATCCTTACCCAAGAACTGGGCGTTCCCAAAACGGAGACGATTATGCTGGCACACTTCGCAAAAGCACATACGCAACTCCTCGAGGAAGGGAATACCAACATTAGCCATCTACTTACTAACATCCGCCGGGACCCCCGTTTTGAAAACGTCCTCATGAGAATCACTTCCTATGAGAGAGGTTTGCGTTTCAATCCAGACGATGAAATCATCGCCGAACTCGCTATGTATGGAATCATCGCGAAAAGTGCTAATGGAATGTGTGAAATCGTGAACCCGATCTATCAACATCGCATTCTGCAAGCATTCAAGCCGTTGTTTAATGGATTGGAGGATGAATACTTCTCTGAAGAAAACGGTGATGATTTTATTGATTACCTCACTCCCGAGGGCGTGATTGAAATGGGGGCCCTCCTTGATAACTTTCAGGCGTTCATCGCACGCGCAGGATTCAGGATCCTCCAAGTCCCAGATACACCTCAAGAATACGTTGGACAGCATCTGCTTTACGCCTATCTGGACACCTTTGTCCGAATCGTCCGCGGTGATATGTTCCTTGAAGTCCAAACAGGCCGCGGCAGGATGGACCTCCTGCTCCTACACAATCAACGAAAATATATTGTTGAAACAAAGATTTGGGAAGGCGATAGGTCTTATCAGGCAGGCAAGCAGCAACTATCGGTATATCTTAAATTGGAAGGCGTGACGGAAGGATATTACGTCGTGTTCGATCACCGCCAAAAACCGGAATCTCGCGTAGAAACCCAAACCGTAGAAGGTGTGAGCATTCGGAGTTATGTCATTCCCGTCATACAAGTAGCACCTTCAACCACCCCTTGACGCACCACCCGCGGTAGGTACGGTTTTGAAATAGCACGTAGCAGGTTTCCGAAGAAAGTGCAAACATTTCCGGTACGATTTTTTACGCGCACTGACTCTATTTTGCGTGTAGGAGAGGGGGTTTGCTTAGGGTTTTTGATAGGGTATTTCTACATTTCCCCGGTTCTATTCAAATTACCCCATGAATTATACTGATGCTGGGTCAACCTTGAGTTTGGGCAGTTCGTAGTCGTGCGATTTTGCGGCGTACTCGCCCCGGGGAATGCAATAAGGCATTCATACCCGGGGAAGTGCATAAGCACTTCATACCGTTGATTCTGATTCATGCGAAGTGCTTTATCGCAGGTTCCAAACGGGAGACCCTGGATAGTTTCCCTACTACAAACAGATAGACCTATCAGTTGAAATTTGACAGACTACTAAAGATCCTATGATGCTATTTTTTTATCAACATCTTGCGTGTAGCGGTAAAATCACCTGCGGTGAGTGTATAGAAGTAGACACCACTTGCCACAGATTCACCGAGGGCGTTTTTCCCATTCCAATACGCAGCGCGGCTTTTGTTCTGATACATTCCCGCAGGCTGATACCCTAATGCTAACGTCCGAATCAACCGTCCGTCCGCTGCATAGAGGGTTACTGTGACCTCCGCAGGCTTGGCGAGTTGATACGGGATCCAGGTCTCTGGGTTGAACGGGTTCGGGTAGTTCGCCAGTAGGGCGTTCTTACGAGAAAGCGATGCAACCGCTGCAGGTGCCGCAGGCGCACCCACATCCATTGGCATCGTCCCTAAAACGAGACCCGCACTCGTTCCTAACCCTGTGACGACATCCACAATGTTCTCACCGTTGAGATCGGCACGCCGGAGACTGCCCCGCTCCATCCAGTAGACTTTACCGTCGACTGCGTCCACAGCAACATTCAGAGGTGCTGTCAATCCTGTGATGAGGTTGGGTTGGTAATGACTCCCGTCAAGGTTCATCCGCTGTATTTTCCCATAAGTGTTGGTGATATACACCGTGTTGCCTGCTGCATCAAGTGCAATGCCCTGTGGGACGCTTGTGAGCGTTTTGATGACTTCCACTTCAGAACCATCAAGATTCGCACGACTCATTTTCCCGGTTCGCTGACCTGTTTGCTCACTCCAATACATCTTGCCGCCTGCTGCATCCACAGCGAGCCCCTTGGGTGCCTGTAATCCAGTGACAAGATTGGGTTGGAAGACGGTGCCATCAAGGTTCATCCGTTGGATCTTGTTCCAAGCATTGATGAGATAGAGTTTCCCATTCGCTGTATCCACAGCGATATAGAGTGGCGCACTCGTGAGGTCTTTGACGCGTTCGGGATTGGAACCGTCGAGATTCGCACGTCTGATTTTGCCGGTCCGATCGCTTGTTTTCTCTGTCCAATATACCTTGCTGTTTATTATATCCACAGCAAGACCGGTCGCGTTCCGGACGCTCGGCAGAAGGTTTTCCACGTTGTCTCCGATGAGGCGGTGGAGGGTGCCGTCGTCGGTGTTAACCCAATACATAGGTGGGCGTTGAGATGCGTCGACCCGTACGACAGGGGAGGGCGGCGGAATCTCAATATCCACATCACGCAATTTTGTGAGACTCGCAAGCACGGATGCATTCTGAATCGGATTGTTCTTAAGATGTAACGTTTCAAGATTTACTAATCCTGCAAGCGGGGAAACATCGCGGATTTGATTATCATGAAGGCTTAGGACTTTTAAGTTAACCAGATCCGCCAATGGCGTGATGTTGCTAATTTTATTGAGTCCCAGCCATAAGTTCGTTAATTTTGTTAAGCCCGCGAATAGGCTCGCATTGCTTACATTATTA
>JAPOOP010000678.1 GCA_026713385.1 Candidatus Poribacteria bacterium
AAGCCTTGAAATCTTCTATCTTAATCCCTTTATTGAGAAGCATCTGAAGCCATTTTTCACGCGGATATTTGGCATCCATATCTACCAGTGTAAATTCAAGGTAGCGTTTTTCGCCATAGGAAGTCTCTGAAGCGGTAGCCCACTTTGTGTTTACTGCACGAGAACTGTATCTTGCATCAAACGCTTTCATAAGGGCTACAACCGTTCGGGGTCCAGCATATTCCTCTATCGAAGACTCAGAATCCATCCCTTTTCTCATTTCAGGATTCACTCTTGCGTGACACCCAACAATTGTAATTCCGAAAGTGAGTAAAAGTAGCGTAGTTAGGACAACACGTTTCACGTTTTTCTCCTCTTTTTCGGCGTCGGATTAAATCAAGGTTATGCTGATGGAAATCTGTTGTAAGAACTCAAGACCCAGACGCAACTTCAACACTCGCGACATAGAAGTCTTATCAACTTTCGAGTTCAATATGGTATCCACGTTAACCGCTTATACCTATTTGATGGAAAAACCATCGCTAAACCCCCGGAAAATTCGGCAAATCAAAGACTTGTCTATTCTTGGTAACTGCTAAATCTTTTATCGAACTCACGTTATTTCTACTTTTATTCTGCCCCAATAGGTACCGCTCGGATTTAAAAGTTTTCAGTGACACACCAATTCTCAAAGACCGTTTCACCGAGAGAGACACTGTGGTATTTGTATGTGTATATAGAACCAATCTGCAGAGGATGATATTCTTCTGTCTTGCCCGGGACTCTATATTCAAATAATTCCGCCTCCGTTGTGAGACCATTGGCGTGTTCGTAGAGCGTTTTCACAAGCCCAATTCCCTTGGCAAACCACAAATAGCGTACCCCGTTAACAAATGGACTCTCTTCTTTAGAACCTTGCCCATACGGTTTACCATTAGAAGTTGTAAGTAGATTATTCTGGAGGTGTGGTGGCGTGTCAATAATCACACTTCTGTGCTTGAGACACGTCGGGAAAACGCCAGCAGAAACTTCCACGTGTTCGTACCCCTCTAAGGTCGTTTTTGCGTGTGAGTGCCAGAAACCCTCTTGGGTCCAGGTATCTCCCACAACAGGTGGAAATCTGAAAAGATAGGGCGTAACAGTAGTTCCCAACAAAGGCATTGTGACGGGTTCGCCCTTATCGTGTTCTTCCCAACCGCAACTGGAAACCGCCAAAAGTGTATCAGTTTTTATGAGGGAGGCACCTCCCTTTCTAAATTGCTCACCGTTCTCGGTAGCGGCGCTAATACACACCCTAATTTTACGCTTGGTTTTAACCGCCTCGCTTAGTGTCGCAAAGGTTTGGAAGTCGTCAAAAGCAGATTGCCCCAGAGATCCGTTCTTTTTTAATCGATTTCGCGCGCGGTTGAGCCGACTTTTTATAGTGTTTGTGGTTACACCTAAAAATGCGGCAATTTCTTCACAAAGCATTCCATCAAAATAGTGGAGGGTTATGACGGTACGTTCATTTTCCGGTAATTTTGCAAGCCATTTTTTAACGATTTCGCGCAGTTCTTGGGATGCCTCTTCAGCTTGCTCTCCCGCCAGATACCCAGAATACGGGTCGTTTCGTCTCGTGGTACTGCTTATATTTTCGGAAAGTTGGACGTTCAAGCGTCTCTCACGAAACCATGCAAGACAACGACGTGTGGCAATAGCATTGAGCCATCCAGAAAATCGCTGTGGATCCTTCAGAGCACTAAGTTTCTGATGGGCTTTCAGGAAGGTCTCCTGCGTAATATCTTGGGCGATGTGGAAGTCTCCAATTGTCCGCCATGCGAGCGCGTGGACCTGTTTTCGGTACTTCTCCACTAACGTCGCGAAGGCTTTTTCGTCACCTGCCAGGGTATCGCGCACCAAGGCAACATCATCGTTTCTCATCAATTTCTCCTGTTGGTCCGGGGAAACTTGAGTTCAATTTTTAGCATTCATCCGATTTTTGACTTAGTGACGCGAATCGAGGGAAGAAGGTTGCATAATTCTGCAAATTGGCGGATAGGCACATTCATGGGAAACAGCGTTAATCACTTATCGGTTAAGAGTCTTTCGTTTAACAAGGGAAACTCCGAGCAAAACACCCCTCTTTTAACCGAAGACCAATAACCGAAAGGTTTACGTAGCAAACCGTACTGATAACTATTCTGCTATTCTGAATCATCGGGATCCTCCTCAACTTCATAGAAACTGTCGAAAATCTCAATATCACTTGACGCGTATTTCTCCCCATAAGCGGACTTGATGCTATTCCATAACCGATTTAAGATCCCTTCACTTTTCAATTGGTTGTAGTTGATTTCCCCTATCGCTTTCTCTATGCAGTCGGTAACAATAACTAAAAGGA
>JAPOOP010000243.1 GCA_026713385.1 Candidatus Poribacteria bacterium
ACTAAACCGCGAGCGCAGTGCCCACAAACCTTGTCCAGGTTCACTGATATAGAAAAAACCACCATCGTTAAAACCATCGACAAGTGTTGCGGGATTGTATTCAGCAAGCACTTCATCCACAGATGCCCACTGATAGCCGACCGATTCAATCTCGGCTTGAGTGAGGTGTTCTGTCGCGTATGTGACCTTGAAGCGTCCTTCGGGACTGCCGTGAATCAGATGTGCGGCGGCGGAGAGATTTTCTTGCAACTCTGGATTTTCGGAGACAGCTTTGAGTGTCGTAGGTGTGCCGCGATAGCCGTATTTTCGGATGAGCCGATCGATTTCAGCGTCCTCACCGAACTCACGGAGTCCGGGTGCGATGATAATCAACTCGCCATCGTCTGCCATCGCCATCCGTGTGCGATAGATGGCTTTGTTGCCGAGCCACGTGCTTTTGAACTCCCTCGGATCCAAATAGACGACCACTTTTGACAAAGGTTCATCTAAGAACGTCATATTAACGGCTCTGCTCAATTCGGCAGCGGTCTCAAAGGTGCGTGCGTCATCGCCAACGTAAAGACCGCGCATGACGCGTGCTCCAGAGGTGTCGGCATCCATGACACTCATGATATACACAATACCAAGTTGCTTCAGGTAGTGTGTGTGTGCATAATTAAGTACGCGCCTGACAGAGGTATCCGTTCGTCCCATGAGCCGTTCCATTCCGTCTACGGCACCGAGGAAATGGGATTTGTTAATCATCTCAACGCCACCTGCACCGACGAGGACATTCTTAAATCCGTTGGCGATACCGATAACTTCATGCGGAATCACCTGTCCGACGGAGATGATGAGTTCGTAGTTTCCCTCTACGAGACGGCGGTTCACAGCGACAGGAATGCTATAATCGAGTTTACCCCCCGAAACCTCCTGCACGAACTCGGATGGCACTTCGCCGAAGTGGTGTAGTCCGGTCCGCCAGTGATGAACGTGATAGGTGGCTTTCGGAAAATCGCCGTACATCTCGGCAATTTGCGGTTCGGTCATCGGGGCATGTGTGCCGATAGCAGGGAGGATATCGAAAGTCGTGCCGTTTGCAGTGTCCCATAATTCATAGAGAAGTTGAGTAAGTTCGCCAGCGTTTGAATGGAGACGTGTTATATCAGGCGGGATTACTAATATTTTCTTCGGGATACCGCCTAATTTGAGGAGTGCCTCGTGCAGTAAGGCGCGTTTTTCTTCAGATGTGATGACGGTGTCTTTGCTACCGTGAGCAATATAGGTCGACATTTTTTACTTTTCCTTGTGGTTCGGTATAGGAATACCATAATCCGCGCGTGTGAACCACCTTGACATCTCAGCGGAGGTTCCACGTTCGGTAAAAACTGCTCCGAACGTTCCGCGCTAATAGGCATCCTTAATCATGCCCCAGGTTGTGCTTAACTTATCCTGCGGTTCAACAGGTAAAACGAGGTCTTCGACAGCATCGCCGACAAAAATGTTATCGAGGTAGACGAGACCATAATGCCCGAACTTACCGGTTTTGAAGTTTCCGTCTTCTCCCTCTGTTGCTGGATCTACTTTGTTAAACGGCGTTTTGTCGTCCCGTTCTTTCAACTTGAAGATGAATTTATCACCGGAGAGGACCAGTTGTGCCCGATACCAGACTTCGGGATCGTTTTCGACCAGCCCGGCTTTGACCTGTGCCCAACCGCCTTGTCGTTTGTAGAAATGGTAATCTCTACCGCCTTGTCGCCTGTCACTCAAATAGAATTTCTCACCATCCTGAAAGCGGAAGACGACGCCCATATAGAAATCATCGGGGAACATCATATCCCATTCAGCAACGTAATCGTCCCAGTTTGCGTCCCCAAAGACGTAGATGGATCCACCGACATCATGCCGTGAAGCGTTAGACCCCTTGTCGGACGTTGCCAGGACTTTATTGCTCGCCTTTTTCGGATCGGCGACGACTTCTGCGGTTGTAGCTCCGTCGTGTCCGACCTCCCATTTGCTGGGTTCCTGACCGATCTCATCTTTCTCAAAGTCGTCGTGAAACAACAGCACTGCCGATGCCTGCATCGTTATGCCGAAGCAGAGCAAAGACACAACGATTTTAAGAGCAAGTTTTGTATACTGGGAAACTTGGATGCATCGGAAAAGAGATAGATATGTGAAAATCATTTTCTCCTC
>JAPOOP010000398.1 GCA_026713385.1 Candidatus Poribacteria bacterium
GAAAGTTGAGACGCGTCGGTGACCAAAAGGTACAGGCAGTTAATGGAATATTTCAAAGTGAGTGTGCGTGGTCTCCCGATGGCAAACAGATCGCTTTTAGTATTGTAGTCCCAAGGAATGATCGCATGCACTTGTGCGTGATTGACGTAGATGGCAAAAACTTTCGTCAACTCACCCAAGGTGGTCCCATATTAAAACCAGTGATAGCAGAAAAACCAGTAATAGCGGGAAAGCAACCGCCACCCACTTTTCCGTTTCCGGAGATTCGCCAACCTACGTGGTCGCCGGATGGAAAACAGATTGCTTATGTCTATTCGACAAACTTTTTTTCTTCTGACATCTATGTTATAGACGCGATGGGAAACGGACGCGGGATGCCGCTTGTGACGGATGCAGGTGTAAAGGATACAGGACGAAATCTATCTCCTGCATGGGTGCCGGAGGGGTTTCTCTCTGTATCCGCAAGTGCAGAGAAGCGGACAACGCTTTGGGGGAAACTCAAGCAGACTGAAAAATAAGAATTGCGGAGAAAGTTAATGCATACCATCCAATCCACTTTGACGGAAGCGGAGAAGTGGTATTTCGATTTACACGGATTTCTCGTTTTACGGAACGTTATCCCAAAAGACGAAATTGAAGAGATGCTAAAGGTGATTCAACATTGGTTGACAATTGACGAAGTTGACATTCCACCGCCGCTCGATCGCGGGCGACAGGAGCCTTGTAAGACACACATCGGACATATCCAGTATGGGCATCGTCTTTTTGAAAACCTTGCGATGAATCCTGACCTTATGCGAGTTGTGGCGGGGTTGACAATGAATGCTCCGCGTCTGTTTCACTGTAATTTCACGATGATGACAAAGCACAATGCTCCCCAACACTTTCATCGTGACGACAGCGGGTTCAAATTCCCACCTGGGTTTCGTAACCCGCACAACGATTATCAAGCCGCCGCTGGACACATCTATTGCAGCCACATTGCGACGTGGGTTGCGCTCGTGGATGTCCCACCCGAAACAGGCTTTTGTCTCGTCCCCGGCAGTCATAAATCTCTGTTTCAGACCCCCGAGAATCTGCCTGTGAAACACGATCCACCCACCTCAATTACACTCCCGATGGAGGCAGGCGACGTGGCGATCTTCTCGACGAATCTGCTCCACGATGCGAGTCCGTGGACAGAGGATTACCCGCGGATGAACATCTTTCAACGCTACCAACTGAGTGCCTATTTCAATGAGACTGGAAAAGGTGGATACCCACTTGACGAATATCGCGATAAGATATCGGACGCACAATATGAACTGGAATCGCTGTCAAAAGAGGTGAAAACGGCAGTGAAACCTGTTTTACCCAATGGAGGCAAAGAATGAGATTAAAAGGACAAGTCTGTATTATTACGGGTGGTGGAAGTGGTATTGGCCGCGGTGCCGCCCTCTCAATGGCACAAGAGGGTGCGACAGTTGTTATTATCGGTAGAACAGCATCAAAATTAGAATCTGTCAGTGCTGAAATTTCGGACGCGGGCGGGACAGCGGCGAGTTACGCACTCGATGTGGCTGACTACGACGCTGTCGAACAGATGACTGCCGATGTGCTTGATAAATTCGGACAGGTTGATGTGCTTGTGAACAATGCCGGACACAGTTCACAGCATCGACGACTCCTCAACACATCCCCTGAGGAGATGCAGTCGGTGATCGACTCTAATCTAATCGGCACATTTTTCTGTACGAAAGCGGTTGTACCGGCGATGCTGGAAGCGAAATCGGGGACGATTATTAATATCTCGTCGCTAGCGGCGGTTACCCCGGGTCCGTTTAGCGGTTTCGCTTACGGTGCGGCGAAGGCAGCGGTTATCAATTTCACTGAATTCCTCAATGCTGATTTACGGAACACAGGTATCCGAGCAAGCGTCGTTGTTCCGGGTGAGGTGGCAACACCGATTCTGGACAAACGCCCGATCCCACCGGACGCTGCCGCACGCGCCATGATGGTAGATGTCGACGAGACTTCAGCGGCGATTCTCCTGATTGCGACGTTACCACAGCGAAGCAACATCCCGGAATTAGTCATTCGTCCGACGATGCACCGCAATATGACAGGTGAAATCGTCGAACTGGACAATTAAAGTTTTGGACTTACTAAACTCGGTTAGCGGTAGATGGAAGTCTCAGGATGGTAGCGTGCCCATGCGAACCAATAGATATTGATAGCAGGCAGTCGCTCTAAACGTGCGCCTTCATCCTTACCCGATACTGCTTCGCCTGTAACGAGATTCCAACGCGTCCCAGTATTGTCCTCTACAAAGTGTCTATCCTGGTGACTAAAGGTTCGAGCATCTCCCGCTACATTCCGATTAAAGACCGCCGTTGCGAAAGATTTTTTGTCATGAAAGATGAGCAGTGGCATATCGTTGGGTGTATCGTTAATCACAGCAGTTTCGGTAAAGTGTGTTAGCGGGTATGCGCGAAACTGTGTATTGCCATGTTTCGCTGGCACTTGAACACCGATCACGAGGGATTTATTCGGTAGTCTATTATCGGTGTATTCCATCCCACTCACACCCGCGCGCTGGCTGGCGTGGTAGTCTGCATAGACATCTTGGTTTATGCCCTCGCGCATGCCATCTCTGGTAGGCACAGATAACACTTGGGTCTCCGGATAGTTTAACTGCCATGTGTTCCATGCGATCTGAGGCATGGAGGCGAGTGGTTTCAATTGCATACCGGTGAGGGGACCCTGTATCGCTTCACCAGTGATATGCGACCAGAGGGAACGGGTCTGATGATCATACATCAATAGGGCATCTCTCCACAATTTACCGCTAACACCAAACGTGTAAGTTTTACCGTCAAGATCCCGACTATACACGATAGCCGTATTGCAGAGCGGTCACCACGTGGTAGCGATATTCATTCCGCCCACAACATCGTTGACGATCTCGTGCCCGTTCAACAGATAAACCGAATAGGCGTGGCTCTCACCGTTGAAGGTTACACCGATGACGGGGGTATCTACGTCTAATTTTGCGGCACCTGCAGAAACGAATTGCGGATCGGTGATAGCAGGGATGGCATCGAAAGGCAGTAGGGTTCGGATTTCGTCGTCGCTATAATCTTCATAATCTTCGGCACTTGCGCAGGAGATGGTGGCAAGTAGTAGTATGAGAATGAGCATGTAGTTTTTCATGATTAAAGTCCTAATAAGAAGTTTGTGTTTTTAATTTAGTGCTATAAATATGTCAGTTGAAAAAAATTATAACACAAACCAGAACCGCATGCCAATCTTATCCCCTCGGACACAACCACTTAAAAGCTGGAAAAAAATCGGAGACGTGCTATAATGCCTTCAAATCACAACACAATTACCAAAGGAATACAACGATGGCTGAAACATCAATTGAACTCCTCAAATCACTAACACAAGCAGATGGAATTCCGGGTTACGAAACAGAAGTACGCGAGATCTTTCGTGATGCTGTTTCGGGTGTTGGCCCAATTGGGACGGATAGATTAGGGAGTATCTTCTGCACGCGCGTTGGAAATGCTGAACAGCCCCGAATTCTGCTGGATTCACATTTAGACGAGATCGGTTTTGTTGTGCAAAATGTCACGGATAACGGGTTCGTCAAGTTTCTACCTCTCGGCGGATGGTGGGCACATACCCTTTTAGCGCAACGGGTTACAATCACAACCAAGTTGGGTAAAGTGCCGGGAGTGGTCGGCTCAACACCGCCACATTTGCTCTCAGGATCGCGTGATAAAGTCTTAGACATGAAAGACCTGTTTATTGACATAGGTGCGGAAAGCGAAGAGCAGGCGGCGGAGGAGTTTGGTGTATTACCGGGATGCCCAATTGCACCTTATGGACCCTTCATGCCGTTGAAAAATAGCAAATTGTTCTCTGCCAAAGCGTTCGACAATCGTGTTGGTGTTGCAATTGTAATTGAAGCACTTTTGAGGCTTGAAGAACATCCGAATACCGTTATTGGGGCAGGAAGTGTGCAAGAAGAGGTAGGATTGCGAGGTGCGAAGACGATGGCGGCAAGTGTGGAACCCGACCTCGCAATTGTGCTTGAGGGACCTCCAGCCGATGATACCCCAGGATTAAGCGTCGGCTCGACACAAGGGAAACTTGGCGGCGGTGTGCAAATTCGGATAATTGATTCCTCAATGATTGTCAATCCGAAGTTGGCAGATTTTGCGATTGAGACGGCAAAACGACATGAGATACCGTACCAACTTGGGGTGCGTCAATCCGGCGGAACAGATGGCGGTGCAATCCATCAATCCGGTAGAGGTGTACCATCCGTTGTTCTCGGTGTGCCGTCGCGTTATATCCATAGCCATGTCTCAATCATTAACATCGATGACTACACCGCAGCATTGGAATTGACGATGCATCTTGTGCGTGAAATCGACGCATCTGCTTTGGAAGGATTTCTGTTCGGTTAGGCATGCGGTGGTTCCACTGTAAGTTTGGTTTGGAGTCCTTAAATCCACTATTGGAGGATAAGTAATAGCAACCTTACCGAAAATCTCGTTTTGTAATCATCAAATCAGTAAGCTCGTGATTGGGGATAATCCGATTTACGGTTATTCTCATTTCAACCAACTCCTTTCACAGCATCAACAGGAATATCACACACCCGAACGTGTCGTAGCAACGCTCAAAAGGGCAGAAGAGGCTGGACTTAATGCGTGGCAGAATAGCTTGACAGAACGTTCACTCTCTGACCTACAGCGGTACCGAGATGAGGGTGGTACATTGAACTGGTTTTGCCTCAGTCCGGGTGGGCTTTGGTATGAGGAGCCGGACGCAGTCTTTGAAGCGGCGAAGCACAATCCGTTCGGTATGGCACCGCACGGTGGGGGTGTTGGTCAGAGGTGTCTACGTGAAAACAGGCTCGATCACTTACAGGACATCCTCAAACGGGTTCGTGATACCGGTGCTCTCGTTGGGTTGTCTGTCCATGATCCGAAACTCCTACATATTGCTGAAGACGAGGATTGGGATATAGACTACTATATGACTGGGCTTTATAACCTTCACGGTGGTGCTGAGAAGTTCAGGGAGAAATTCGGCTACGCGGCTCTGGGCGAAATTTACGCGCGGGAGGATCGCGATGAAATGTGTAAAGCGATTCAACGGACAGATAAGCCGTGCCTCATCTTCAAAGTGCTTGCCGCGGGTCGAACCATCGGAAGCTCGGATCAGATTCGCGAAGAGGTGAAATTCGCAATAGAAAACACCAAACCGATCGATCCACTTTTGCTCGGTATGTATCAACAATTCGGCGATCAGATCGGTCAGAACGCACAATTAATTACGGAACTCTGTGCGAAATTGGAATAGATTGTAACATTAGCCATCAGCGGAATAGCAGTCAGCACAAGAGGGGTTTTTGCTTGGGCGTTTCCTCAAACTTCCTTTTCCCTCGCTAAACGAAAACCTCTTAACCGAAGGTTTTTGAAAACCCACAACTGATCGCCACATATCATGGAGGCTGAAAAATGGAGATGCGGACGTGTGGAAAATCTGGAATTGAAATCTCAACGATGGGCATTGGATGTTGGTCATACGGCGGTGGCGACTATTGGGGACCGCAGGCACAATCGGATGTTACGGATGTTGCTAACGCGGCATTAGATGCTGGTATCAACTTTTTCGATACAGCGGAGGGATATAACAACGGGCGGAGTGAAGATGCACTCGCCGTCGCACTGAAGGACAGACGGCATGAGGCGGTCATCGGCACGAAGATAAGCAGACCAGACCCCGCTACGATACGTGAACATTGCGAAGCGAGTCTCAACCGGTTGCAAACGGATTATGTTGACATCTACATGATTCACTGGCCCGACGATGAGATTGCTATTGAAGAAAGCATGGCTGAATTAATGCGCCTACAGGAGGGTGGGCTTATCCGTGCCATCGGCGTAAGCAACTTCGGGGTGGAACAACTCACAGCGGCTCTCAACACAGGTGCTTCTATTGCTGTGAATCAACTCTGCTATAACCTCCTGTCACGGGCAATAGAGCCTGAAGTGCTTCCGCTGTGTCGAGAGCGTAACGTCGGTATTTTGGGATATATGCCACTCTTACAGGGAATTTTGACGGGGCAGTACAAAAGCGCGGAGGAGATACCACCGGTGCATTCTCGATTCCGCCATTTTCGAGATGACCGAGAACAGGCTTCGCACGGCGAAGAAGGTGCCGAAGAAGAAATGTTTGAGACGCTGGAGGCTATCCGGGAAATAGCGGAAGCGGAACAGGTTCCAATGGCTCGGCTTGCTATCGCTTGGGCGATGGCAAGACCCGGTATCACGTGCATGCTCGTTGGCACCCGAAACATAAATGAACTGACGCAAAACCTGCACGTCCTCGAATACAAACCGTCTACTGATGTGATTGAGAACCTTGACACAATCACCGCACCACTTTTAAAAAAAATGGGAGCAAACCCGGACTATTTCACGGGGGCGCGTATTCATTAGTTTCACATTGGCACAGTGATGCTCCGTTCCGAAATATCGTCAGAGAGGAAGGAATTTGTGATGGAACAGTTAGGTAAATTTAACAAAGACTTAGGCAGTCCGTTAGCAACAGCACCCGCCGATCTTACGCAAACAAACGCTGATGGCAAACCGGTTGTTCCTTTAACACAGGAACAGAAATATCTGTTTGACAAAAACGGATGGATCTTGGTGCCGGGCGTACTAACGGAATCAGAGATCGAAGAGACGCGTGATTTCTGTTACCGCTTAAAGCACAACCCTGAAACGATTCCGCAACATCACCGATCGACCTACGGCGGTCCTTTGGAGAAGTTGACAGATCATCCAGTCGTTGTGGCATTCGGAAACGAATTTCTCGCGACACCTTATCTCGCATCGGATACCTGTTACGGATTCCGCATGGAGATGAGTTTTTTGGCGTTGCGCGCGACGACAGACGAAACGCCTTTCACATTCCATGCCCATAACGGCAATGGTATGTTACGTATGCCGGGAGACTGCCATCAGTATTCATGCCTCCCCGGTCAGGCGTATAGCGGTCTGACTCGCGTCGTCTGGGAACTGAACCCTGTGGAAAAAGGTGACGGTGGCACGATGTTCATTACAGGGAGCCACAAGGCGGCTTATACCGCACCAGAGGGTGCTCACACACAAGATTGGGAGTTCTGGGATACCTATTCCTGTCCTGCCGGATCTGTCATCATCTTTACAGAGGCACTTACGCATAGCGGGCAGCCGTGGCAAAACCCTGACACTGACCGAGTCGCAGTTTTCAACGCTTACAACTCGGTAGACAAACGGTGGAGTCTTTCAAAACCACCGCAGGCGTTGCTCGATGAAATGCCACCCAAACGCCAGACGCTCTTTCGGGATGCTTACGTAAAAGGTAACGTAACCGGCACGAAGTTTGACATGGCATTATGAATAGCCGTCAGCGATCAGGAAGGATTTTTTACAAAAAATTCTTTCAGCGGTCGCTTGTAGGAGTGAGCTTCGCTCGCGATTCTTTGAGTTAAAGTAGCGTGTAGCTTGGAACGAAGTGGAAAGCGGGTCTACGGAAAGGAACGTGGAAATCACCGACCCACCTAATCGAACCGCAAGGAAAATTAGAAATGCGATTCTTTGAGTTAAAATAGCGCGTAGCTTGGAACGAAGTGGAAAGCGGGTCTACGGAAAGGAACGTAGAAATCACCGACCCACCTAATCGAACCGCAAGGAAAATTAAAAATATGACACCGAAACAACGTTATCTGTTTGATGTAACCGGATACCTCCACTTGGAAAATGTTATCACCGGCGATGCGTTAGCGGAGGCTTCTGAGGCAGTCGATAGATATATCACGACCGCTCCTGATGAATTGCCTCCAGGCTTCGAGGTAAAAGGACTCCATCAGCACGGGTTCGCCTTCGATAAATCGCTTGAACGCTTAACGGTGCATAAGGCGATATGGCCGATTATCAAAGAGTTAACGGACAACCAGCCACGGTTTGCCAGAGGTTCCTTGAAGCATGATAGGCACGATTTGTGGGAACCGGGAGAGCGGGC
>JAPOOP010000686.1 GCA_026713385.1 Candidatus Poribacteria bacterium
ATGGAATGTCAAGCACTAATCGCAGTTCCTGAATCGCAAGACTTGATTGATTTCAGCACCGAAGTGTAATATAATACTTCAATGCCACACTGAAAGGAACAATTTGACATCCATGGACATCAAACGCTACACGTATACAGTTTTACTATATCTCGCCTGCTTCTCTTAACGCATAGGTAATAAGCGATTCATTTAGATATATCCCCTTTTTCTGCAAAGTAATTAAAAGAGGCTTGATTTCATCAATCAAGCCTTCTTCTTTTGCCTTCAGCAAAATGCCTACTGTGCCTTTGAACGGCAAACCGATTTTTAAAGCCTCCTGTCGAGCCTTCTTTTCATCAATAATGACGAGACGTGCCTCGTGTTCACCTGCGAGTGCTAACACAGCGGCTTCGCCAGAATCAAGTCTGTTGTAAACCGATGCTTTCTCCGAATCTGTCAAATCGACGGTTTTGATCCACGGTGCATTGTTGAGTGCCTCTCGGCGAGTTTTCTTCTTGGTTCCCAAAAACTCCTTTTCAACCTCTTGTGGAATCCACACTTCTATATAGAGATCTCGCAACAAGGAAAGACGGTCCAAGTGCCAAAGTGCAACGAGCGGACTGTTATTACTAATGACTGGTTTTTCGGGCATTCTCAAGCTCCGTTCGGAGATCTTCAGCGGTGCCAAAAGGAGAAAGCCCGTAATCCCCCATAAGATACATAAATTCTTCGCGCGACACGCCTGCGAGACGGGCGGCGAGACCACTACTCAATTCTTCGTTTTCATAATACTTCATTGCCAGCGCGACACGCGTTCCCTTATCAATTTCAAAGGGTTCTTGCTGTGGAGTCAGTAGTTCTACGATGCCTTCCGGCAATTTGACACCTGTTTTCTTTTCAAACGCCTCAATACTGCCGTATGTATTATGAAACTTATCTGTGATGTCTACACCTTGAAGTATGGCAGCGGTCAGATCCCGTTGTGCTTCCTCCCATTTTCCGATGCGTAACCACGCTTTACCCCGCGTATAGTAGGACTCGGCAACCTTTGGTTTTAGGACTATTGATTTGGTATAGTCAGTAATAGCTTTTTGTATTTCGCCTTTGTAGCGATAGGCGTTACCGCGATGACTATACGCCTCTGTATAGTCCGGGTTCAACTCTATCACCGTAGTAAAGTCTTTGATCGCTTGGTTAAAATCGTGTTTTATAAGGTAAGTCCCGCCGCGATTGTAATAAGCACTGACATGGTCAGGTTTAAGTTTTATCGATTTGTCAAAGTCTTTAATGGCAAGATCAGTTTTGCCTTTGATGCCGTAGGCAGCACCGCGATTATAATATGCTTCGGCGTAACTAGGCTTTTGATTAATGGCTTTGTTATAGTCTTCAATTGCCCGGTCCAGATCACCCTTTAGGCAGTAAGCAAGCCCACGATTGTTGTAAACTACAAAATGATCTGGATTTAACTCTATCGCCCTGTTATAGTCGTTGATTGCAAGATCATATTTTCCTTTGTTGTGGTATGCTACACCACGATTGACATAGGGACTGGAATAATTTGGAGCCAATTGTATTGCTGTGCTGTAATCCTCAATTGCTATGTCAATCTCATTTTCGGAGTGAACAAGCCCACGATTGTTATAGGCGTTAGCATTGCATGGGTCAAGGGCAATTGCTTTCGTGAAATCTTCAATTGCCTTATCATGTTCCCCTTGACTACCATAGGCAGCACCACGGTCATTATAGATAGTAGCACAGTTTGAGTCGTGTGGAGTCTCTGAAGCCAGAGTCAGTTTAATCGCTTCATTATAGTCCTCAATTGCTTTTTCATACTCGCCTCTGTAGAAATATGCAATACCGCGATTGCAGTAAGAGCCTGCATACTCTGGATCCAATTCTATCGCTGCGCTGAACTTGTTGACAGCAAGATTGTACTCGCCATTTTCGGCGTGCTCAATGCCAGAGGCATTGAGCAACCCAACACTGTCCTGCTTTGGGGATAGTGTATTGTCGGTATAAGCAGAACTGGAGTTGTAATATACAAGAGTAGGTTCTTGACTCAGTTGTTGCCCCACTTTTTACCTCCACAATGCGGGTTACTTGAGGGTAATGATAACATGTTCAATTAGTAGATGTCAAGCAAAAGCCGAAAATGAAATAAACCAGATTATTCCGATCATACCGCTTGAATTAAACGCCGAATCGTGGTATCATGCGGCAAACCTTGAACGGAGTGAGACGATGAAAATTAAAGACATACAGACAGTCCGAATCAACGTGCCACAGCGTGACATCAAACACACGGAACCTCGCCGTGAACCGTGGAATGCTCACGCCGAAGTCGCGAACCCGATGTCGCGTTACCCGCGATACAAACGCCATCGTTCCAGTTGGATGCCGAAGACGTGGGATCAGGTCTATGTCAAAGTCACCGCCGAGGACGGCACTTGGGGGATAGGAGAGACCTCTTTCGGCACACCCGTCGCAGCGATCATTGATGAACACTTCGCACCGATGCTGATCGGTGAAAACTGCTTCGCTGTCGAAAAGATCTCGGATATGATGTTCCGTATGTCCAAACCCTACGGTTCACAAGGCTTAACCAGTTGTGCAATGAGCGGAGTTGACATCGCCTTATGGGATCTGAACGGAAAAATTAAGAACCAACCCGTCTATGAACTGCTTGGTGGACCGTTGCGTGAAAAGATGTTCGCTTACGCCACAGGCAACGATACCGATTGGCAGTTGGAACTCGGATTCAAAGCGGTGAAATTGGCGTGTCCCTATGGACCGGTAGACGGTGAATGGGGTTTGAAAGAGAACGAAAAACTGGTCGCGAAAACCAGAGAAATGGTTGGTAACGACGTTGAAATCATGCTTGACTGCTATATGGCTTTCGATGTGGATTATACCATCCGCTTGGCACACCGCCTCCGTCCGTATCGCCTCAAATGGATTGAGGAGTTCCTCATTCCAGAAGACATTGACGGCTTAGTGAAGGTCAGAGAGGCAGTCGATTGGGTGAGTTTAGCAAGTGGCGAACATCACTACACCCGTTTCCCATTTCAGCAGATTATCGAAAAACGGTGCTTGGATATTCTGCAACCCGATACCTTCTGGGTAGGCGGGATAACAGAATGCGTCAAAATCTGCCATCTTGCAGATGCTGCCGGACTCACTGTTATCTTCCATGGCGGCGGACTCCGACAATCTGGACTCCATCTTTCTGCCGCTATGCCAAATACGCCTTGGGTAGAATACTATCTCGGTACCGCACCCGGTGTCCCGTTAGAAGAGGCGAAACGCTTTGAAGGTGAGTCGCTCCCCAGGGATAGCTACATCTCTCCAAATGACGGTCCCGGACTCGGTTTGCATATTGAAGAGGAGTGGCTAACGCCGAGGAATCCGCGGTAACATGATTCGCTACATCACCTTTCTGATCTTATTCTGTATCGGTGGTAACGCATACACCCAAACACTCATTGATTCTATCATCGCGGTTGTCAACGAGGATGCTATCACCCGCAGCGAACTCGAAGATGAACTTCGTATCGCTACGCTTATGGGGATACGTACCGACACGACACCGACCGTTGCTGAAAAAAGCGCGGTTCTCAATACGATTATCAACCGCAAATTCGTCCTACAAGAAGCTGAAAGACTCGGCATCATTGTAATCGAGCGTGATACACAGGTCGCCGCAAGGATAGCAGAAATTTCTGCCAAATATGCTTCAGACACAGCGTTCCAAAGTGTTTTGCAGCAGTCCCAATTAGAAAAAGAAGCAATAGAAACGCGGGTCTACGATCAGTTGATTTACGATGAATTGTTCCGCCGTATATTTTTCAACGCCGTCAACAGCGAAACAGTCGCGAAATTAGCTAAGTCATATTACGATGCCAATAATGCTGAGTTTATTGTGCCACCCACAGTCACCTTCAAATCATTACTTATCGTTATACCAAAGGATGGATCCGAGGTAGAAAAACAGACTGCCGAAGAACTGGTGCAAAAACTCAATGAACGTTTACAACAAGGTGAAACATTTCAGACAGTACGTGAAATTTATGAAACACAGTTAGAACTCAGGTTCGAGGTCCCAACGCTTGAAGTAGACACACCCTTGGGGGCTATTGTAACTCAATTAAAAGTTTCTGAACGGAGTACACCGCTCCGCGTTTCGGGGGGATATCAGATCGTCGAACGCATCCGGAATAATTCAGCGTACCAAAAAACGTATGAAGAAGTCAGTGAGGAAATCACAGAACGGATGCGGCAAGAATTGGCAAACGAACAGTTTGAAGCGTGGTTAACCAGACGGAAAGCAGAGGAAACTTGGCATATTTTGGATGATGAACTTACACAAGAGAAAAATGAGGTGAAGTGAACAGATGCGGCATAATCAGCACCGAAAACATGCTATAAACAGACAAAGGACAGTGGGATGGGGACATTTTGTCATCGTTTCGCTTCTGTTTATGCTCGCGGTGTTGGCATCTGGAGACGATATAGCGGACTATCCTAAAGCGTTCCAGAAGCAGTTGAAAGATGCACAGTATGCGTTTCAAGCGGAGGAGTGGCACGAGGCACTCCGTTTATATCAAACTCTCGCCAAAAAGGCACCAGATTTTCCGATTGTCTACATCGGGGAGGGAGATGCCGCCGCAAAACTGAAGGACTACCCCACTGCTATTATTGCTTTTCAACATGCCTTGCAACTCCTTTCAACACAACCCCAAGGGAATATTACAAAATCTCGCCTACAACCTACGGTGCAAGCTAAACTCGCTGCTGCATATCATCGTAATAAACAACTCGAAGAAGCTGACATGTGGTTTCAAAAAGCCGTTAAAGGCGCGGGTGAAGATACCCCAGTGGCGTGGTATGTTGCCTTAGGACAGATTGAAACCGAGCGTGGAAACTTAGAGCAGGCACGTAGATATTATATCGTCGCCGTGCAACTGCATCCAGAGACAACGGCTGCTTACAATAACCTCGGACATGTCCTCCTCAAACTCAGCCGTATCGACGAAGCCGATGCCGTATTTCGAGAAGCACTCACACAAGACGAAACGCTTGCGAGTGCCGCCTTCGGACGTGGTGAGGTCAGCACAAGGCGTGGTCAATTCACCATCGCTCAACGTTTCTATGAACGCGCCATCCGACATGCTCCAGACGAACCTATCTTTCACAAATCACTCGCAGATGTCCTTCGTAATATAGGGAACAACGGAGAAGCCGAAGTTGCCGAAGCCCGCTACCGTCGAAAGTTGGCAGAACGTTACCGCAGTCAAGCACACTGGTTCATTGAGAAAAGACAGCCACGGGACGCTTTAACACCCTTGCAAAAGGCATTTGAAACTGATGAAACCTTTATTCCTGCATTGAAAGACTATGCCTATATTCAGATGCAACTCGGAAAATTAGCAGATGCCAAGCAATCATATCAACGGGTGCTCACGATAGAGCCTAATTCACGTCAAGCACTTCTGCATCTCGGCATGATAGCAGCCAAACTCGGAAATCAAGCGACAGCGGTTTCACACTATCTCGCGCTTATCCAACATGAACCGAATTTTATGGACACCTACGTTCAGCTCGCAAACTTGCACGAGAGAGCGGGAGACTTACAAGCCGCCGAACATGCCTTTACGATGGGGATACAACACGAACCGACGTGGGCACCGGGGTATTTGTGGCGAGGAAAAATTTATGAGAAACAGGAAAAGTCCAGTATGGCAGAAACCGATTTCCGTCGAGCCATTCAACTCGCGCCAGATGTTCCGTTTCCGAAAGAAGCATTAGCATCGCTACTTGCAACAGAAAACAGGGAACTTGCTGAGGCACTTACGCTTGCCGAGATAGCTGTTAAAAGCGACAATCAACCGATACACCGTGCCACACTTGCTTTCGTCTATTACCGTCTCAACCGCATTCCCGATGCCCGACGTGAAATTGAAGCTGCTTTTGCCCAAGCCCCTAAACATTCCTATATTCTGAGAATTCGCTCAAAAATTCTGAAGACCGATCCGTAGAAGTAAGCCAAAATAACGATTCTTCCGTTTTTTTATTGAAAATTAAAGCGGAAAATAGTATAATTTACCCAAATTGTATGGTACATAAATTTGGAGAGTCCCGTTTAACCTGAACAGGCTTCATCGTCTTGAAGCTGCACTAAGAGATTCGAGATTTTTCCATAATTGCTTACTTCAGCATATAGAATAAGGAGCACTAACAATGTTCAAATTTCAGATGATTTTAATCGCCATTTTGGTTTGTTGTTTCGCCTTTGTATCCTGTGAAAGAGCTCAGCAGATCATGGCACCTGTTACGGATGATATGATGGACGGCAGCGACTCGGAAATGATGGATGACGGCACCATGATGGACGACACCATGATGGACGGCACCATGATGGACGACGACATGATGGACGGCGACATGGATGGCGACATGGACGGCGACATGGACGGCGACATGGATGGCGACATGGACGGCGACATGGACGGCGACATGGACGGCGACATGGACGGTGACATGGATGGCGACATGGATGGCGACATGGACGGCGACATGGACGGTGACATGGACGGCGACATGGATGGCGACATGGATGGCGACATGGATGGCGACATGGATAACGGTGCCAACTAATAGTTCCATCTCACAACCCGAAAAAAAACGAGACTGGCAACTACAGTTTACAGTTGCTGGTCCCGTTTTTCTTTCAGTCGGTTCCTGTAATGAAGTCGTTGGAAATCGGCTGCCTAATGTTCCCTAACGAATAAATTTGAGATTTTTGTTAGTTCTTACTTCAAATCGTCCTATTATGTGTTAAATTCTGAAAAAAAATACCGATAACGAATAATAACACCTATTCCAGACAAAGCAACCGAATCCCATAGCTTTTCCAGGTCATTCAGTTTTAAGAAATTATGGAATTTCACGCCTTTTTTTGACGATCCGGTGCGGTTAGGAAACCGTACCTACCGGGCTTGGGGCAAAAACCAGACCGAAGAATGGAAAACTGAATAGCCCTATAGCTTTTCTAATTTCCCTTGAAAAACAAGACGAAATACTATATCATTTTAAGTGAAGTTATGTAGTATATGATCTCGAAGAGTACCACAACGAAGTGGACAGGCTTTGTCATTTAAAAGCCTACAACTCTTCAGCAATTTTCACTCTAATAGAGTAAGGAGTTTTAATAATGTTAAAAGTTCAGATAGCCCTGATTGCGATCCTAATCGCTTCTATCGCCTTCGTATCCTGTGAAAGAGCGCAGCAAATGTTGGAACCGGCTGGTGACGATATGATGGCTGGTGATGACATGACGACTACTGATGACATGATGATGGATATGACGAAGATGATAGACTCGACAATGTATATGTCGTGGGCGCATGTCGCGCTTCCAGCACCGACGATGACTGTAGCAGAAGCTGCCGCAGCCGGGAATGCCGCGGGAACCGGGGCAGCCCACAATCCAGGCAGCGATGTTTTCACCACACGCACCGTCTACATCAACGATGCCGGTGCTATGGCGAACAAGGCAGGAACAGCATATCCGGCTGGAACTATAATCGTCAAGGAAATTATGGATGCGACCGAAACGTTTGTTGATAAAGTCGCCGTGATGATGAAAAGCGACGATCCGATGTATGCAGGGCACAACGGATGGGCCTATAAAAAATATGCTCGTCCGAGTGCAGATGGCGAGTATATGCAGGTCAGAGGGTCTAACCTGGAAGATGCAGGCAACGGCTGCCACGGATGTCACGCCAAAGCCGATACCGACAGTGTCTTCGTTTCACTCTCCATGGATGAAATGCCGGAGATGCCAGAGACACCTGAAATGCCAGAGACACCTGAAATGCCAGAGACACCTGAAACACCCGAAATGCCTGAAGGGACTGATGAAACACCTGAAATGCCGGAGACACCTGAAACACCCGAAATGCCTGAAGGGACTGGCAATGGCGATGGTGCAGGTGATGATGAGGGTGCTGGCAATGGCAATGGTAATGGAGCCGGTGATGCCCAATAGTCCCATCTCATAACGCTTATAAGAAGGGGAGCGAGGACAGTATTCTGTGGTTTTCGGTCCCTTTCTTTTTTATACCCTACATTTCAGGCGATAAACGCACCACTTTGTGCAGAAAGTGAAATGCTTACGGAATCTCCGGACACTGTCACCCCATTTCCACTGAGGAGATCTCTTGCAGAAGTATGAAACGAAGAAATCGGAATATCAATTGTTTGAGAACGTCGACTCGTATTCAACGCAATTAGGACAGAATTCGTTTCTGAAGTGCGTAGATACGCGTAAGTTCCCTTTTGAACGTCCAGATGCACAACTTCTCGGCTACCAGAAGCAAGCACCGAAAATTGCTTTCGTAATGCGCCCAAGCGTCGGAAATAATCTAACAAATCTTTGTCCGCTTCATCTCCCCACGGCATTGGTAAACGCGCCTCCTCAAAACGTCCAAGAGGGTTTCTTTGCGAAACGCCAACCTCCGTTCCGTTGTAAATCACAGGCGGTGCAGAAAGAGTGAACAGCACCAACGCCGCCAACCTGACCTTCGCTTTATCCTCTTTTGCCAAATAGAGAATCCGCGTCATATCGTGGTTATCCAGAAACGCTGGAAGAGAAAAACTCTTCGGAAAGTATGTCTCATGCGTTGCTAAAAACGACTCAAATTCCAACAATGTCGAAGTTTCAAGGACAAAGGTTCGGCGGAGTGCATCCGCAAGC
>JAPOOP010000596.1 GCA_026713385.1 Candidatus Poribacteria bacterium
CCGGTCCCCTGCCTCGGTCAAACGGTCTATCATGTCGCTGTCAAGTACCGACCGCACGATGAAGTATCCGTTCTCCTCAAATTCCTCACGCTGTGCGTCTGTCAACTGGATGAATTCCATTTTTTAATTATTCCTTGCGGTTCGGTCAGGGTGGATTGGATAAATAACATTCTTTTTCGTATATCCACCTGCCCCGTTGTTGCAGGCTATGTTCTTCCTTTGAAGTCCCGTAGACGAATATTTGTGTAGAATCGTTGTGAATAGAAATGTCTGAATATGGTATCATAAATTCAAACGACTGTCTACTGATATCCTTCTTCCGTAGAAGCGAACTCTGCTCGCGATGCATGCTAACAGTTGGACTTTCAAGGAGAAAGAAAAACATGATTCACGTTACACATCTCACAAAAAAATATGGAGCGACTAAGGCAGTTGACGACATTAGCTTCGAGGTACAACAGGGTGAAATCGTCGGCTATCTCGGTCCCAATGGAGCGGGGAAAAGCACCACTCTTAAAATGCTCGTCGGCTTGCTTCAACCAACATCGGGTGAGATCTCGGTCGCCGGATACAGTGCCGAAACCGAGTTGCTTGAACTCAAGCAGCGTATCGGATACGTCCCAGAAGAAGCCCAACTCTACGAACACCTCACTTTGGTAGAACATCTACAATTAATGGGTAGGCTCTATCACGTAGAGGAAGTGTTAATCGCGCAGAAGATAACAGATCTGGCGAAATTATTTGACATGGAAGCGCAGGCGAACCAAAGAATCAGCGGTTTTTCGCAAGGCATGCGCCAAAAGTGCCTCATTATGTCTGCCCTGTTACATAACCCCAATGTCCTCTTTTTAGATGAACCCTTTACTAATCTGGATGTCACAACGGTAACACTCATGAAGACAGTGTTACAACGCTTAGTTGAGTTGGGGAAAACGATTCTCTACTGTACACATATTCTTGAAGTCGCTGAGACCCTCTGCCCACGAATTATGATTATCAACGCTGGAAAACTCGTCGCCGATGCCCCGGTAGAGGAGCTGCGTGAGCAAACAAATCAGACAGCACTCAACGAAATTTTCGCGGAATTGACGGAAACAACAGGACTCGATGAAAAAACCGAAGAAGCCATTCGGATTGTGATGGAGGACACCTCGGATGTTTGAGAAGGTCGCGATAATGTTTGGTGCCTCTCCAACTCAATACAGGCAACTCTTAGAAATAGAAAAGATGGTAGAGAAGCGGGCTTTTGAACGAAAGGATGGCCTCCCGCACCTGTCGCTTGCCTTGACCTGCGGTGTCTGTTTTATAATTAGTGTCTTACTTACGTTTGTGCCGTTCCTTCTTCCGATGGACACATTCACCTACGCGCTTACCGGCATAACGATGTCTATGATGATGATAGGCATCTGGACTATTCCATACTTTGATATTCTTCTCAGTCCTATAAACTACCCTGTTATAGCACATACGCCAGTGTCATCTCGGACCTACTTCCTTGTGAAGTTAACGCAGGTTGCTACCTACACTGTCTGGTTGTTAGCCTGTCTAAATCTGATGCCTGCTATCGGTGGCATTTGGATTCGTTCAGAGGAATCTTCTCAGTTCCAATTTCTTTTTCCTCTTGTTTACCTACCGAGCGTCTTTATGTCGGGTCTTTTTACAATTGGCGTGATGACGACTTTCGCAGGATATTTGACAAAACTCTACACCAGACAGGCACTCCGAAACATCGCTCAATACGCCCAGTTTATATTTCCAGCTCTCTTCCCCACGATGTTGGTCATTTTTCCTCATCTATTACCAAGTATTTCAAAGGATAAATTGACTTCAGTTCTGAAATGGTTCTATGCCCTTCCGAACGGCTGGTTCGCGGGAATAGTCTCGCTCGCGCTCGGACAAATAGAACGACATTTTTTAATTTTAGCAGGATTAGCTGTTGCTTCAACTTTCTTTTTGGTGTTGGTTCCGCTTCGGAGCATCGCGAAGAGCTATTCAGAATATCTCTCTTATCTCTTGGAATCAGGCGGCAGACGAAAATCTAAACTTCGAGTGAAAACACCGTTGTTTGCAAGACTATTCCGAAACCGAACGATCCGTGCAGGGATGTGCCTCTCCTTTGTGTATCTGCGCCGCGATAAGCACATATTGCGACAGTTTTTTGCTTCGCTTGGGACCATCATTATGCTCGTAGTCCTATTTGCTCGGGACGGCTCGTCTTATATGACCTGGCCCCATCACTCCAATGCTATTGGGTTCAGTCCAGGTTTCTCTGGAACGTTCTACTTCGTCGGCATCAGTGCTATTACCGGTTTTATTTCCCCTGTCAGATATTCAGAACACTGGAAAGCGTCATGGATGTTAACGCTCGCGCCACTTTCAGCACCTAACGACTTATGGCGAGGTGTACAGGCAACTGTCCTTCTCTACATTGTGGTTCCGTGTACGCTGCTTATGCTTTGCATCGCGATCTTTTTTTGGGGGATTTTAGGCATGTTTTACGTTTTGCCGGTACTCACCGTTCTACTCTATTTCGTCATCCTTTATCCAAAACCGTTATCTGGTTTTCCACTCGCTGAAGAGTTCGTTCAGCAACAAGTGGCTTATGAGAGTTTGGTCCCTTTCTTAACGAGTCTACTTGTCATCGGTGTTTTTGTGGGTATTCAACTTTTGACATTTTGGCTGAATATATGGGTGTATTACGGTTTTTATTTTTTCACGGTTGCAAGTGGTCTCATCGGTTTTATCTACTTTTTACGGGGAAATAGGTGAAGGAAATCTTAGATGCTTGAAAAAATTGCAGAAATGCTCGGTGGATCCCCGATTGTCCCAGAACTGCTTAACGAACCGTTGAAATGGAAAAAACCACGTCGAATCTTCGTCAACTCTATGAGTGATCTCTTTCATGAACAGGTTAAATTATCTTTCATTCAAAAGGTTTTCGATGTCATGAAAAGAGCCGACAGACACCAATTCCAAGTCTTGACAAAGCGATCTGAACGACTGCTGAAATTCAGTCCGAAATTGCCGTGGTCCGCAAACGTTTGGATGGGGGTTAGTGTTGAGGACAATCGCGTAACACATCGGATTGATGCGCTCAGACAAACCGGCGCGCAGATCAAATTTCTCTCACTTGAACCCCTGCTTGGTGCTCTCCCTAATTTAGCATTGGATGGGATAGATTGGGTGATTGTGGGTGGCGAGTCAGGTCCCGGCGCACGCGAAATGAAAGAAAAATGGGTTATAGATATCCGTGACCAGTGTGCAAGTACCGAAGTGCCTTTTTTCTTTAAACAGTGGGGAGGCAAACGCAAATCGAAGACCGGACGTGATTTGGACGGACAAACTTATGATGAGATGCCGATTTGAATCTCTCGCCAAATCCAGCATCTTGAAACTTTAACCTCAAACCCTCGGCAAATCGTCGGCGAGTAAAGCCTCGGAAACAGATTTCTTCGCCGCTTTGCGCGCTGGACGTTCAACATGAAAATGACGGAACCACTCTTTAAAATCTTCATCAAGAAAATTTCCATCGTACTCTTCCTTGAACTGATCGTGGCATTCTTCCATATAGACGCGTAGATAGCCACTGGTGCGTTCAAGTGCTTTCCAATCAAAGATATTTGCGGGCATCTCAACAATACCCCCCTCGAGCATATTGCTTCGCATCTTCAAGTAGTGAGAATACCGAGTGCCCATCATGAAGTCAATGAGTCGGTCTAAAATTTTTGAAGGAATTTGTACCACTTTACCTTTCAATAAATTATGCCGAATACCGATTTCCTTGTCCAAGTCTCGATTAAGCATAAATCCAACGATAATATCAAAGATTTTGTCTAACATTTCTATGAGTCCTTCACCATATAGCAAATTGTAAATATAATACCCACTCGGGTTTGGTTTGTGCTAATTCGTATGTAGCGAAAAAAATTCTAACATTAATGTGCAAACGCGTCAAGCGAAAAATTAAATCCGAGCGTGTAGCCCGTAAGCGAAGCAGAGGGGTGTTTTTGCTTGGGTATTTCTTCAGATATAGGGAGAGGACTTTCAGATCCCGATTCACCTCATCAAACCGCAAGGAAAAATTTAAAAATTGCATTACGATCCAAAGTCTGTTATACTTGCACTATGCTTATATTCTATCTGGCAATTGCGGGGGCGACGGTTCCACTCGGAGCGGGAATCGCTTTTGTATCACGGGGGCAGCAAAAGTATTTCGGGCATATTTTTGGATTGATAGCTGGCGCAGTACTCGGCATCGTCTTGATTATGATGATGCATCTTTACGCCGAGGTAGGTTACATCACAGTCCTTGTGATGTGGGGCGGATTTTTCCTAATTTCAGCGGTAGAGCGTTTCACAACACATCAAAACGAAGACACGGAAAGACACACAAACAATAAAGATAAGAGATGGGGCATTAACTTAACCGTTCTTGGACTATCGCTTCACTCGTTGGCAGATGGACTTAATTTGGTTATCGCCGCGAGAGAGGAGATGCTTGGCGGAGCACTCGCATTCGGCATACTGATACATCGCCTACCGGTCGGGATGCTTATCACCGTCGCGCTCCTCCGAAATCAAACTTTTAGTAAGGCACTCATTCGACTGACACCACTGATACTTGGACCGGTTATTGGAGCAATACTGGGGGAACAGCTACTCCGCGGAGCTTTCAGTGAATTGACAGATTACCTCACAGCGTTCGCTGTCGGTACGCTCTTGCACGTTGTGATGGACGGGTTTCGTGGCAACTATACCGACGACAAGGCAGGAAATCTGAGTCATTTTGCCAAAGTGCTCTTTGTCATCGGATTCGTCTTGACCTTTTGCGCTATCTATTTCTTTCAGGGATATGAGGGTGAACATTTTCACTAAAACCGCTGATAGGATACATCGCCTGATGTCTCTAAACGAAACAGTATACAAGAAAGGTGTTTCTGCACTCGTTGTCGCATTCTGTATTGTAGTGTTCGTCCTGCCAGCGAGGGGTAATCAAATTCCGATTGCGGTATCCGGTAAACCGAGCGCAACACTTCAAGTTGGCGCAAACGCCTCGGAACAGGAGCAGTTCGCAGCCGCCGAAATCCAATCCTTTATCCAACAATTCACAGGTGCCAAACTCGACATCCGTACCAATCGCCAACAAACGGAAACACAAACGATAATTGTGCTTGGCACTCCAAAGTCGAATCCGACGGTCGCAGGATTACAGGCGAACGTAGAACTGACTTTGGCAAAAGAACTTGGGGACGAAGGCTATCGTATCAAAACAGTAGAGGTCGGCACAGAGATCGTCATTGTTGTGACAGCGCA
>JAPOOP010000425.1 GCA_026713385.1 Candidatus Poribacteria bacterium
TGCAATAATATCATCGGCAATGAGACCTAATCTTTTTTCCGCACCCATTATCTTTTCAAGTTGCGCCCATTTGGTTTTAAGTCTTTCCTTTTGTGTTGTCTCTTCTGATTCGGTTACTTCCTCAAATTCTGGATCGATGTGAGGCTTTTCATTCTCGTCAAGTTCAATTCTGGCGAGGCGGCTTTCGTAGTAAATTGGAACAGTGGCACCATCCTGAACTGCACGTTGGATATCGTAGACGCTGATGTAATCACCAAAAACAGCGCGGGTGTTACGATCAGTTAATTCAATTGGTGTACCAGTAAAACCGATAAAAGAGGCATTGGGAAGTGCATCGCGTATATGGCGGGCAAATCCGTCAATAAAGCCATACTGACTACGGTGTGCTTCGTCCGCGATAAGCACAATGTTACGCCGATCAGACAGTTGCGGAAAACGCGTTTCCTCACCTTCAGGGAAAAATTTTTGAACGGTAGTAAAGACTACACCACCAGAGGCAACCTTCAAAAGTTCGCGTAAGTGTCGTCTGTTTTGTGCTTGTTCCGGCTTCTGTCGCAGCAGTTGGTGGCATCGAGCGAATGTTCCAAATAGTTGATCGTCTAAGTCGTTTGTGTCAGTGATTACAACAAGGGTAGGATTTTCCATTTGCGGATGTTGGATGATGCTCCCCGCATAAAACGCCATTGTTAAGCTTTTGCCTGAACCTTGTGTGTGCCAGACAACACCACACTGTTGTTCTCCTTCCGGACGCGAGGCTTGGACAGTGGTATCAACTGCTGTTTTGACTGCGTGGAATTGGTGATAACCAGCGATTTTTTTGGCAACCGTCCCACCCTCGGTTTCTTCAAAAACGATAAAGTGTTTGAGATAATTCAAAAATCTACGTTTCTCAAAGGCTCCCTTAATCAATACCTCTAACTCTAAATCAGTTGCTGGTGCCTCGTCTTCTCCCTTAATTGTCCGCCACGGCAGAAACCATTCCGTATCAGCAGTTAAAGATCCGATACGAGCCTCTAATCCGTCAGAAATGACGATCGCTTCGTTGTAAGTGAATAGGGTCGGAATTTCTTGTTTGTAGGTCTGGATTTGGCGAAAGGCGGTTAGGACAGTGGCTTTCTCGTCGGTTGGGTTTTTAAGTTCAATTACGGCTAAAGGGAGTCCGTTGATAAACAAGACAATGTCCGGGCGGCGTTCGCTTGTTTCTACTACCGTGAACTGATTAACTGCCAACCAGTCGTTGTTTTCAGGTGTATCGAAATCGACTAACTGCACGCGCTCGCCGCGTATCGTTCCATTTGGTTGTCGATACTCCACCTCTATACCGTCAACCAGCATCTGATGAAATGCCCGGTTATTCTGAACCAACGCGGGAGAATCTGGATGAAGCACCTTGCGGATCGCTTCTTCCTGTGCATCGGGGGGTATTGTTGGATTTAGGTGGGCGACCGTATCTCGCAAACGGCGCGACAAGATGACTTCTTTGTAAGTGGCGCGCTCGGCATCTGACGTGTCGGGGGCGATGTCGGGACCGTGTAGAACGGTATAACCTAATCCAGCGAACCAATTGAGAGAGGCTTCTTCTATGTCGGATTCGTAAATTGTATTGCGATTCATATTAGTGCCCAATGTCCCTTACACTAACAATTCTTCCCCTACGCACGCCTTGAGTCCTTCAACGAACACCTGAAAACTTCTCGATCTGTTCCGACTCGGTTCCATGTGTTGTGCGATGTTCTGTGCTACTGTCGGTTTGGATATCCGCCCCTTATAGTAGTTTTTCTGCCTTAGCAACTGTTCCAACGCTTCGTAAGTGCCTCCACGGATTGCGTCCGGATTCCTATATTTTGCTTTAGATTGGAGATTTTCTGGGATTCTCGGATACGCTGCGTGTAAAGCTTCAACATCTCCAAAAAACCATGCTTCTAATTCCTCAATTGCTAATCGATTGACGATTTGAAAATCTTCGTTTGGAGTCACGCTGGATTTCGTGACAAACCCCGCCTCGTATGCTGCTTTTTCTAAATATGCCTTCAGTTCGTGGCAGTTTCTTCGGTCTCCATCAATAAGCACAATAATTCGCCAGTCGTCAGTTATCCACTGGTGTCCTTTCAAATGCTTTGGCAATTCTGCGAGCATATCGTCCTTTCCTTCAAATGCATGGAAGATACAAATGACATCTGGTAAAAGAATTTTGGGCAAGATATATCTTAATGCTTCCTCTGCAGAGGGCTCCTCCAAAAAGAATTTAATGTGCATGCAGCTCTCGCTTTGGACCTCCAGCATTTGTCAGTGGGTCACCGAATTCAAAGTAACTCTCCGTCCACAGTTTCCCCAACTTCGCACCTGCATCCAAAAGCTGCTCTACGCCGAGCATATCCGAGGCGCGTTTGCAGACTGTAAAACCTTGCTCATCCCGGTAGAGTACCCACACCTCCTCAGCACTCAATTCGTTGACAAGGTGAGGTGAATGTGTGGTAATTATGAGTTGAGAAAACATTAACACCTCAAGAAACTCCCCAACCAAACCGGTCAGCAGGCGAGGGTGTAGGTAGTTCTCAGGTTCCTCAATACCGATCAATTGCGGTGGCTGTGGGTTATGAAACAGCGTCAGGTACGACAGCAGTTTCAATGTGCCATCGGAGGCGAACTTTGCTAAAATAGGTTGCTCAAATGGAGCATCTTTAATCTGTAGGCGGCGGCGACCACTTATTGTTAATTCCGTGTCAACTTTTTCTAAACGCGGTACCTGATTGGACAGAGAAGAGATAATCTTTTCCAAACGTTCTGGGTATCTTTCCTGCAAGTATTGGATAACGTTGGGCAGGTTGTCGCCTGTTGGGGATAATCGCTTTTGCGGTCCATCGTTGGTTGCTTGGCGCGTGGCATCGGTAGAAAGGTCGGAGAGGTGCCAATTTATAATAAAGTGCCGAAAGGCACTGACGCGCGGGTGATGTGCGGATTGACCAAACATACTTGCTGCGATCGTTGTGGGATCATCCAGGTGCTCATCGATAGGTTTATCTGTTTTATCGGGTGTTTCGCCAGGAATTACACTGCCTGTTCTGTGATGAAAATTGAGGAAACGCACATGTTTTCCGCGACTTCCGCGCCGCCATTGCAGCCACTCGGTTTCAACAAAGGGACCTTCCGCATTTTCATTGACGGAAAGGTGATAAGTGATAATCGGTGTTCCGGGTTCTTCTCGATATTTCAATTCAAATTCAATGGGTCCATCACAGCCGCGTGTCCGCAGTTCCTTGAAACCTTCTCTTTTGTCCAAAGCACGACGCAGCCCGTCCGTGAAACATTCAGCAAGGAACGCAAACACATCAAACAGTGTTGATTTTCCACTGCCATTTGGACCTAAAAAGATAGTTAGCGGTTTGAGTTGTGTTAATTCTATATTCCGTAACGCGCGATAGTTTTTTATACGCACTGACTCAATATGTGGAATCAAAGGTTTCTGTAGAGGGGGTAGCAAGAGTCGTTCATGTAGCAGCTCCTCAAATTTCGCATCAAATTGGTTGTCGTCCGTAAAATCAATAGAAACTCGTTCTTTCAAAAATGCTGGTGTTTTATCTTCCCATTCTGTCTGGCGAATTATAGGAATGAATTTGTTAGTTCCGAGATCTTCAACAAGTTTTCTGGTTACAATCATCGACTCGTATCCAATGCTATCTTCACCATCATTTGCCTTGCTCACGTAACTATCCGTGCAGATGACCAGAACCCAATCGGAATTCTTAACACCAAATTCCATAAATTGGTTTAGGTCATTAGCCGAGCTAAGGTGCCACTGATCAAATATTATCTGAACTCCATTTCTTCGGAGTTTTGCACCGAGTTCAGATATCCACCGCTTGTGTTCCTGTGTATCGTCGGAATATGAAATGAACACCTTAGGATTTTGCACCATCTTTGCCTCCAGCCCTTCAACTGATATTCTATACCAGTTGCCTCCGACCTCCGTTAGTCATGAATCTTTCAGGATTTGGAGAGTGCTCAACTGTCCAAGAATTTTAATCGGACAGAGAATAAGTTTACAACATTTCAAAAAAATCTTCATAATCACGAATATTCTGATAGCAATTTGGTCTACTAACAGATGAAGATATAGACGGTGACCTTAACCAACTGTTGCATGAGCGCACCCAATTTCCCCATGAGTTTTTCATTTGCTCATGTGTTACATTCAAACTGGTCCATAACTGTATGACGGCATCTGGGTTAAGACGTAGTAGAGAAATTGCACGTTGATATATATCATGGTTTTCAGACATAAAAAGTAATGGGATCGTGTCAGGTTGAGGTGAGAACCGAATATTGTTACTGGCGTTTGATTTCTCTTGTTGAGATGAAGCAATTATTGCTGCTAATTCATGAATATTCAGTGCCATGTAATATGCGACCAGCGAAGCTTTGTATTCTGATTCGTCACCAAATATAGGTGACAACCATTCCCATCTTTCACAGGCTTTGATTATGTACTCCCAACCTTTTACACAATTTGGACCAAACAATTCAGACCATCCCATAAGTGCGCTTATTTCCCAGACACAACTGCGCTTTGGCGAGTATCTATCGGGAATTTTAACCCGCACAAGACCCATGGCAAGATCTAACTGACTTGTGTTAAGGCTAATACTTCCGTGTAGACTATGGTATACGTATGCTAAAGTGTGAGGAATATTGTCCCAAACACCAGTGAGGTTAAATTCGGCAAGGTTTTGCAGGTCATGAAATAAAGATTTTTGGTTTCTAAATTCCTCCCTACCCGACTCAACTCCGGCTAATGCGACGACCATTAAAGGTGAAATAATTTCAACTGCTTTATCCGAAACCTCGAAAGGTTCTTCGTTGTTAGATTCCTGGCCATCCAACTCATCTTGCCGCCATTGGGTCAAATCTTTGAATACCTTTGGCCGAATTCGTTTGATAAGTTCCCGCCATCCAAATGTATCTCCTGCACGTACGAGTTTAGACGCTGTTGTGTAAGCTGCTGACGCAGATTTAACCTCCTCTGGTATCTCAGTCGGTTGTGTATCAGGTTCCACAGAACGGAATGGACTTTTTCCTATAGGTGGTTTCTCTACAATGGGCATTTCGTGAAGCTCACGAATTAATTTTTCACATTCCGCATTAAATTGATTGTCATTTCTAAAGTCAGCATAGAATCGGGTTCCTAAGAATATCGGTGTTTTTTTTCTTCCTGATGCCTGCCGAATGATAGGAATGAATTTATCTGTCCCTAAATTCTGAACAAGTTCAGCGTTTACAATCATCCGCTCATAGCCGACACCGCCTTCATCCGCGTTCGCCTTGCCCACGTATGTATCTGTGCATATAACCAATACCCTATCAGCGTCTACAATGCCGCGTTCCATGAACCGTGTTATATCATCGCCCAATCCGAGGTCCCACTGGTCGAGTATTGCATCAACGCCGTTATGACGAAGTCGCGCAGCGAGCTCGGATACCCATTGCTTATGCTCTGGAGAGTCATGAGAATATGAAATGAATACCTTCGGATTTTCAGCCATCATTTTCCTCCAATATCTCAGCTGCATCATCCACACGAATTTCACCGGACAATAGTTTCGGCAGTAGTGTGTCTCGGGTTTGAGCAAGCGTCCATGCTTCGTTTTTGTTGTTCTCAATAGACTGATCCAAAGGGTACACCAAAAGTTCAAATGCTTCAATAATTTCATTGGGTGGACTGAGTTGAGAAAGTGTTTGAAAGTCTGTCTTGTTGATTGATCCAAAAACCGTTCCCTCTGCTTCGTAACGAGAAAAAGTTTCCTGCAAGGATTGCATGATGTAGTAGGTATAAGATCGGCCCCCGGTCTTATGTCGTATAGCTGCTATCCCGCGACCGATACTGCATTTTTCCTCAGCCATATTAACATCGCCCACAGGAGCACGAACACTTACAAGAGTATCTCCTTTTTCAGCAAATCGTTTCGGGGCACTACAATAGACGCGTCGCGTTGGGTACCTAAAACCAAAATCTTTTCGTCCTTGATAAAATGGCATGCCCTTACCATCTTCATTGTAAGTGGATCCAGGCGGCGATTGCCCCATTGTAAGGTTGAAATTTTCATCAATCGTGGTAACTTTCCATCCTTTAGGAATCTTTCCTAATGTCGAATCCTGAAACGCAGATGGGAATAGTTCCGCGGTTTCAGTATCCATAAATGGAGGTTCGTGCCCTTCCATCTTTGCCTTTACGGGGTCAAAGTCTATAAACCACGATTTGAAAATTGCTCGCGCTGTTTCTTCCAGGGTCTCATTCACCTGTCGGTTGAGTTCGATTTTGTCGTCAAGTGTGCCGAGAATATTAGCGATGTGGCGTTGTTCCTCAATAGGAGGTAGTGTGAGTTCATACGAACGTAACGAATCAGCCATAACTCGTTGACGTCCGGTAGAACCTTGCATTGAATGAATCGCGAATGTTCGCAAATTTGGGTCCCTTGCCAAATAGTATACAAACAGATTGTCTGTTTTACCTTCAATTCCAGATAATACAATAAATTCGGTTGAGCCGTGCCCAACTTGATTAGGTTTTAGACAGTTTACATATACAGTCTTGCCATTTTCAAGGCAAGGTGTGATGCGAGCTAATAGCGTATCTCCATTTTGAAATCGTGCGCCAGAACCGCGAAATTCTTTATACGAGTGCGAAGTAATATCCCGTCTGTATACCTCAACATCTCGCATAGCAAGATGGAATGCCTCTTTTGTTCTGCTAAGTAGTCGCTGAGGATTAATTTGAACAACATTTCCGAGTTTTACCAGATTTGAAGGGTTATTTCGGATGTCTCGACTTTCGCAAATTCCCATAGTTTCTCAACTTTTCGTGACAGGTTTCACTTCAGTATTGCGTTGTGTTTTCTTTAAGTTTCCGCTTCATTAATACGACGCGCGACAGAGAACCAAAGCATCTACGATTTTAGAATCATCAGTTGTTGTTTCATTTTCATAGGGTGGATCGCTGTGTTTACCCTCCCAATCGTGAGTTCCAGCATCTAACTGTATTTTTCTGGTGAAAATCCGTTTAGGTGAAATGTCGTCGTAACCATCCTCATAGCCGTTGACAACAACTCGTAAATCGTCTGGGTATTTTTCGAGAAATTCCATTAATTCTTTTACTGTCATTTTTCATCTCCTTTGGTATAAGCGTGATATTGGAGTAGTGCCGACCTGCCGACGATAGCGACGATGCGGACCCTTAATTCTCTTCCATCGGCATCCGTTAGTCGTAAATCTTCTCCGGGAATGAAAGTAACGGGCTGCTGTCGTCCTTCATTAATAGCGATGTTTGAGGCGTAGAGATAGGTCCGGTCACGAGTATCGCGTTTAGGATTCAGATGTCCAGATAAGCCTGGAATGTTCCCTGTTGCTTCGGGAAAAATTACCGATCCGCCATCTGAGAGACTTTGCATTTTAATTTCAAGTTCCCCCTGTTCCGGCATCCAATCGCGTTCAAGGTGTGCCGCAAAACCGGGAGCAGCTGCATATACCGTCATAGGGAGGTGTGTCGTGTGCAAATCAATTTGTGCCTCGCCATTTTCGTCGGTAGTTGCGCGTTTCCATGTTTTATTGGGAAAAAGCACCAAGAGTTCAACGCCGAGCAGCGGGTTGCCATTGTAGTGAACAAGAAGACCAGCAGTTGCAGGCGTAGGTTCTGTTTCAGCGGCTGGAATCGTAAGAAACAGATCTGAATCATCAATGAGGCGGTACTTAGGGCGTTTTCCACTCAAATCTTCCGTTTCACGAAAGATCGTTGGCATGCCGTCCCCACGCCTCTCCATGAAAAATTGCCGTTCACCCGATCCCCGGATACCTTCAGCGGGTATTCGTCCGAGTATTGAGGCGAGTGCTTCGTTTCGCGTTGATTGTCGGACATCCATACTATCAATCGTAAGATTGTTTGGTAAACCGCCGGGAGAGTTTATTTCAACGCGGTCGGCGAACATTGAAAGCCGAATCCGACTACTGTGAATTGCGTAGTCGCGGTGGACAACAGCGTTGACAATCGCTTCAAAGAGTGCACTTTCACTGTATTGTGGCAGGTCAGTGCGAGCTGGGTTTTTGTAGGCACCAACGCGCATGTTTCGCACAGCAAAGGCAACCGTCTCAGCAATTTGTCGGTTCAGCGGACCGGTAATTGTCTGGGCATCTGTCTGTCCGGAGGCGCGGTCTTTGCCACGGTAACACGTGGCAGAGATGCAAGCATTGGGGAGCCATTCCTCGGGGGAACGGGTGCACAAGAGAACACCCGCCACGGTAGCGCGCAGCGTCCCGTTCTCGTCACTGGTCAGAACTCCCATTTTCTCCAGGGCTAATTCAGGGGCAGCGGCACCTTCAGCACTTAATAACGGTTTCCAGAGAGATTCATCTAATGCCCCAAAACCTGTTCCCTGAACAGGCTGTTTATCAAACCAGAGGAAGCGCGGTTGCTCATCTCCAAATCCGAGTATCTCTAAATTTTTAGCGATAGTTTTATCCAGTCGCCTTGCTTCTGCCATCTGCTCGGTCAATTTTTGGGTCAAGTGTGCTATCGTGTCCTCAAAGGGTTCGCTATCTTCCTCTTGAACTTCTGCACCGACGTAACGTCCGGGAGTCAGGACGTTGGTGTGCGCTTGGATTTCGGCAAGCGTAGCACTTTTGCAGAAGCCGGGCACGTCGGTATATTCACTCGTGCCTGCATCACCTCGCCATGCGTGATAAGTTTCGGCAATACGCGTGATTTCCGCATTCGTGAGTTCTCGGTGCGTCCGGTCAATCATGGTGCCTAAGCTGCGAGCGTCTATGAATAGCGTTTCGCTGGTTCGCTTGCGAAAACGATGGTCTTGTTTATTTTTAGTGAGAAACCAGAGACAGACAGGAATTGATGTGGAATAAAATAGTTGCCCGGGCAACGCTACCATGCAGTCCACCAAGTCGGCATCAATAATGTTCTTACGAATTTCGCCCTCGGTGGCGGTATTGCTGCTCATGGAACCGTTTGCTAACACAAATCCAGCGACACCGTTTGGCGCAAGGTGATAGATAAAGTGTTGCACCCACGCAAAGTTGGCGTTGCCCGGAGGCGGGGTGCCGTAAACCCAACGCTTATCTTCACGCAACCGATCACCGCCCCAATCGCTACTGTTGAACGGCGGATTGGCGAGGATGTAATCAACTTTCAGGTCTGGGTGCATATCGTCGTGAAAACTGTCGGCGTGTTCCTGTCCGAGATTCGCCTCAATGCCTCGAATCGCGAGATTCATCAGTGCCAATTGCCGCGTCGTTGGATTAGATTCCTGCCCATAGATAGAGATATCATCACGCTGTCCACCGTGTGCTTCGACGAACACTTCACTCTGGACAAACATCCCGCCTGAGCCGCAGCACGGATCGTAAATCCGTCCTTGATAGGGTGCGAGCATCTCAACGAGGAGCTGCACAACACAGCGGGGAGTGTAGAACTGACCCCCTCTTTTGCCCTCGGCACTGGCGAATTGTGCGAGAAAGTATTCATAAACCCTGCCCAGTATGTCTTTTGAGCGATTCTCTTCTTCACCTAAACCGATTGTGCTTATGAGGTCAACGAGTTCGCCGAGGCGTTGCTTGTCAAGTCCTGGACGGGCATAGTTTTTGGGCAGGACACCTTTGAGTCGTGGGTTTTCCTTTTCAATTGCGAGCATTGCGTCATCAATCAGTGTTCCAATTGCTGCTTGTTTAGCGTTCGCCTGTAGATATGACCAGCGTGCTTCCTGTGGGACGTAAAAGATATTTTCTGCTAAGTATTCATCCCTATCCTCTGCATACGTAGAACGGTCAAATTCCTCTTTTATATAGAATTCACTCTGAGGATTGGCAAATGCTTCAAGGAGAAAATTGTACTTTTCTTCAAAAGTGTCCGAAATGTATTTAAGGAAAATTAACCCTAATACGACGTGCTTATATTCAGCAGCATCCATGTTGTTGCGGAGTTTGTCAGCTGCTTGGTATAAGGTCGCTTCAAAACCGAGCGTTGCGCCGTTTTTATTCGTGTTTGTGTCTGACTTCTTTTTTGCCATAGTTTTATTAATTGGGTTGTTGGGTTTCGTTATATCTATACGAATGTATCATTGGAAATCGGGGTCCTATGTATAAACTGGGAACCTCAGCCATTCACAACTCAACCCAACCTACGTCCACTCGGTAATCAATTATTGTTAAGATAATATCACATTTGGTATAGGAATTCAACGATTTTAACTGGGAAGATGTAGGTGCTGATTGTCTGAATTATGGATTTATTCGGAGAGCAGAAAGGGCGCGGATTGAGAGGTGCGGTTGGAAACCGCACCTACCGCGTTTGGAAATGTTATTCAACGTCCCGCGGATGGCGGAGGTGGCCAATGAGATCCGCGTTGACCTGACAAAGCTCGGTTGGGAGATGGACGGTATGCTCGGTCGGGCAATCCGACAAGTTTACCATCTTCTATCCAGTCTTCATCATCTCCATAGAGTTCACCGATTAGATGATTTGTCAGTCGTTCAAGTATCTCAGCATGCGCCGATGAATCGGCGAGATTGTTCAATTCCCTCGGATCCTCTTCCAGATCGAAGAGTTGACGGTAGTTTCCAGTGGCGTAGTAAATAAGCTTGAAGCGTCCGTCATGAATCATTCGGGTCGCGCTGCCGCCTTCACCAATTTCGCCGTACAGCCAATCGCGCTTTGCGTCACCCACCATCGGTATCCCATCTACCGTATCTGGAATGTCAATTCCTGCGAGATGGAGGAGTGTCGGCATTACATCCTGCCATCCGACGAGCCGATCGTCCACTCTGTGATGTCCTACGCGTTCATCGCCTGCGGTGCCGACGAGAAGCATAGGAACGTTGGTGGAATCTTCATAATAGAGCCGTTTTGCCCACATCCGATGATTTCCGAGCATGTCGCCGTGATCGGAGGTAAACAACAGAATCGTATTGTTCAATAAGCCTTCTTCCCGTAAAGTACCGATAACAACCCGTAATTGATGGTCGATATGTGTACAGAGGGCATAAAATGCTTGGCGCGCCGAACGAATCTGATCTTCTGTAAAGTGCTCGTCCTGTTTCTGGCGCGCCTTTAGAGATAACGGTAGTTGCTCGGTTTGCTTCGCCCATTCGCCACAGTATGGCATGTCCACGTCAATATCGCGGTACATGTCCATATAACATTGGAGCGGTGCCAACGGTGGATGTGGATGGCAATAGGAGAGGTACCAGAACCCGGGACGTGTTGGATCGCGGCGTTTAATCGTTCGCACCATCTGCTGTGTACTCCAGTTTGTGACATGACAGTCTTCGGGGAGATGCCAAGGACGGTTGAGATAATCGTTGTTGCACATCCCGTGCGCGAACTGTTGACCTGTGTAACCCCTGTCGCCGAGGAAAAGCTCATAGTCATCAACCACGCCGTGCTGTAGTCTGCCTTCCTCACCGAGTAACACATCGTCGAAACCGATGCGGCTACGTTGCGGATGGATATGCAACTTACCGACAGCGTAGGCTTGATACCCCGCATCCCGGAAGGTCTGTGCGATTGTTGGAAGCCCATTTAATCCTTGCCGGTCGTTGAAAACCCTGTCTTTATGGGTTCGTGTTGTTGTGCCGGTCATCAACGTTTTTCGCGCCGGAACGCAGACGGGGCATTCGCTGTAACCTCGCGTGAAGCGGGTGCCAGCACGAGCGAGTGTGTCCAACGTCGGTGTTTGGATGGCAGGGTGTCCACTGATGCCTAATAACGAGTTGGGCCAATGATCTGTCGAAATCAAAAGAACATGCGGTTTGTTGGTCATAGTTATCCTTCATACGCGCATTACTGTGGTATTTGTTAGATAGGGCGAATCAAATTCCGTCATGCAGTTTGCGTTGCATCCCGGAACCGGAAAAAGACGTACCGATAGCGGTTTGTTTAGCTGTATGGAGAGCGTAGCGACATCAGTAAGAATAGAGGTAATTTGAGATGTCGAAGCATCGCCGGGTATCGGAATGGTATCCAACCCCGTTCCACAGACAGTGGAATAGAGGAGAAGACTGTCAAGGTTAAAATAGCCCGCTTCACTTCGTTTTCCCAATCCTACATCCTCAAGGACAGGGAGCATTAATCCCGAATATCCACAGAGCGGCAGTGCGAGCGATTGGAGTGTGCGGGTCAGACCGGCAGCAACTGTTAACGTGCCTCTCTCGCCAAAATAACCCGGAAGTTGTTGCTCCATGGCATAAGCGATGCTTTCATCGCCCATCGGTGCCAGCGATGCATCTATACCGACAAACTTCACCCCCCACTCCTGTGCAAAGGTTTCTGCGAGTGCGACAATCTTCTGTCCTTCTGTTTCCATGACGGTTTTCAGGTTTTGCAAACCGACTTCTAAATTCGGGGCATCTGTGAAAGCGTCTTGCACAAGGTCTATAGCCTGCCATCCGATGCTGAAGTTAGTTCTCGTGTCGTGCCAGTACGCCGCTGGAAAGAAGGGAGTATTCGGTGGGCAGTTCATCAACGCTGCAAAGCGTAGATTTCCGTAGCCCGCATCGGTGCGATGCGCTATCTGCTGAATAATCTTAGCAGTACTTTCCGTTATTTTTGATGCTACACGTCCAGACTGCGTCGTAAGGGTGACGGTAGCAAAGAGTATTTCACTCTGGACAATCACATCGGCGACGCGAGCAATATGCGTTTCGGTGTGCCGTTTTCCGGGTAGGATTGTTCCTAAGTTAAGAAACTCGATTCCTAATGTCCGTGCATCGGATTCCAACCTTAAGATTGTATCTACGTCCCGATTCTCATCCCAAATTTGACAACTTACACGAGTTGTTTGGACCTCGAAACCATTCGTCTCAAAATAGGTTTGACAGGCAGCGTTAAATTTTGCCGCACGCTGAAGTTGGTATGGCGAAAAAGGGAGTGGAATGCCTGTGGTAATCGTTCGGATTTTCATGTCGGTTGTATCAACCCATCAAGCAACATCTTCGCCATAAAGTCCTATATGCCGATAACGCTCATATCTTTGTTGAATCAGTTGTTGCGGTGTCATCTGCATCAATTCAGTGAGGTGCCTACGGACTGCACGTTTGACGTTGCGGGCAGCGGCTTCCGCATCTCTGTGTGCGCCGCCGAGCGGTTCACGGATAACTTGGTCAATGATCTCTAACTTAAGTAGATCTGGGGCAGTCGGTTTATAGCCTTCGGTTGCTTCAGGTGCGTGTTCGCCCTTATCCTTCCACACGATACCGCTGCAGGCTTCAGGTGGTGCGACACAGTAGATGGCGTACTCCATCATCAAGACTCGATTTCCGACTGCGATTGCCAAAGCACCACCACTTCCACCTTCGCCGATAATAACAACAAGGATCGGAACACGCATCAGCATCATCTCTGCGAGGTTTTCAGCGATCGCCATTGCTTGTCCATATTCTTCGGAACGAAGATCAAAGTGTGCCCCGGGCGTATCAACAAAACAGATTAAGGGACGGTTGAATTTCTCTGCTAACTGCATCAATCGTCTTGCCTTGCGGTAGCCCTCCGGATGCGTGTAACCGAAATTCATCTCCTGTCGCTCTTCGAGGTTCGTGCCTTTCTGTTGTGCGAGGTAAACAAGAGGTTGTCCATCGAACCA
>JAPOOP010000239.1 GCA_026713385.1 Candidatus Poribacteria bacterium
CTTGAAAAACAGGGACTTGCCGAAGAGATACAGGCGAAAACGGGGCTTGTAATTGATGCCTACTTTTCCGGAACAAAGGTTGCCTGGATCTTGGATCACGTTAACGGTGCTCGGGAACAGGCAGAACGCGGCGAACTCGCATTCGGAACCGTAGATACATGGCTACTTTGGAAATTAACAGATGGTGCAGTCCATAGAACCGATTACACAAACGCCTCGCGGACCCTGCTCTTTAATATTAATACACTGTCATGGGATGAAACCCTTTTGGAAATCTTGAACGTTCCCAAAGCAATTTTACCTGAAGTCTGTCCTTCTGCAAGCAACTTCGGCACGGCAAACTTTTACCGGAATTTTTGGCTTGAAACCTTTGGTAAAAACATATCTCTGGATGGGATTCCAATCACCGGAATGGCAGGTGACCAACAAGCCGCGCTCTTCGGTCAATTGTGCATCAAACCTGGTATGGCGAAAAACACCTACGGGACGGGGTGTTTCCTCATGCTAAACACAGGCACTGAAAAGATATCAACAAAAACTGGACTTCTGACAACTCTCGCCTGTAGTTTAGATGAAAATCCTGTTTACGCGCTGGAGGGAAGTGTATTTGTTGCAGGTGCCGCGGTTCAGTGGCTCCGAGACGGCATTGAGATTATTGAAAGCGCGTCGGAAACGGAGGAAATTGCTTCCCGTATACCAGATTCGGGAGAAGTGTTTGTTGTCCCTGCCTTTACCGGACTTGGCGCGCCACATTGGGATCCCGATGCGCGTGGTGCTATCCTCGGCTTAACGCGCGGGAGCACCCGCGAGCAAATCGTCCGCGCCACATTAGAATCAGTTGCGTATCAATCCGCAGATGTCGTTAGGGCAATGTTGACTGACGCAGAGATGCCCCTGGAGCAATTACGTGTTGACGGTGGTGCGGCTGTCAACAACTTCCTCATGCAGTTCCAAGCTGACATCTTAGGAATAAATGTTGAGCGTCCCCCACAAATAGAATCAACAGGCTTGGGGGCTACGTACCTTGCGGGTATCACTGCCGGTGTGTGGAGCGACATCGAAGAACTTGAGAGAAATAGAACCGAACAAGCAAAACTGGAAGGCTCTGCTTTTAAGGCTCGCGTCTTCTCACCACAAATAGACGCAAAGCAACGCAACGAAAAACTCGCGCAGTGGAAAGAGGCGGTGCAACGAGTGATGAGTTAAAATGCGACTCCAATGGAAGTACTCCCTTGTTATTAATCTCTGTGTTATAGCAATCCTCGTGGCGTTTTACTTTTTCGACAGCATCCGGGTCCGAAATGAGATGAACGCGCTTCACGCTTTGGGCGCAGAACGGGGTGCCGAACTGAGAAAAATCGTTGAGAACACAATTCTTAATGCTGTTGTAAGAGAAATCGAAGCCACAAGGCGGTTTGATGCGCAGCGACTGGATCAAGTGCTGAATGGACTGAAGCGGGAACATCCGGATATGCGGGATGTGCTAAATGTTCACATCTCTTTAAACGATACTCGTATTCGTTCGAGCCTGCTCGCCGGTGAAGATGCCGGGGACATAAATCTTGATTCAGCAGACCTCGAACAAATCGAGACAAAAGGTGTGACAATAGACGCGGTTGAAGGGCAGAACGCAACGGCTATTGTCATCAAGTATACGGCTGTTTTGACCGCGCCACAGCGCACTGAATTAGAACCTCGCGATCCCCGACACGCACCAATCCTCGATGAAGGGACACTGCAGCACGATGTCGGCTGGAGAGTCTCTGGCTACATACAAGTACTTTTCGATGTTCCTTATATCGACAAATCGATTCGCTCCTCACTGTTGATGCACGCAATATTGATCGTGATTGTCGGGGCACTGCTCGTGATTCTGATCGATCTAACAACAAATCACCTAATTATGAAGCCCTTAGAGCGGATGACTCGTATTATTCAAAGCGCGGAAGATGGGGATTTATCACTTCAAGAGACGTATTCATCAGATGAAATCGGCAGGGCGACCTACAATCTCGCAAGGATGCTGTGGCAACTGCGGGACTCCCATTCAAAACGGATTGATGCGTTAGGGCAATTCGCCGCGGGTGTGGCACATGAAATTCGGAACCCACTTAATTCAATCGGGATGACTGCTCAGCATCTAAAATCTGTTTTCTCACAACGAAAAGTAAGCCAAGACGATATCGAGGAAGCAAAAGAACTATTAGAAATCGTTGACAAAAAAATAATAGAACTGAAAAAAATTTCAGAGCAGTTTCTCACTTTAAATCGACCAAGAAGATTGAATGTAAAACCGATAAACCTTAACACGCTTGTGGAGCAAGTTTTATCTGAATTCGCGCTTATCGCCGAGGAAGCCAAAGTTCAAGTCATCAAAAATTATGATGAAAATCTACCGGATGTCCCGTTGGACGCTGCCCTAATGCGACAGACTCTCTTCAACTTTGTGCAAAACAGTATCCAAGCAATGCCAAAAGGGGGCAGCATCTACATCACAACCTTTGTGGAGCAGATAGATCCGAATATGAGAGACACGGTGATTGAAATCAGAGATACTGGTATAGGCATCCCTGAAGAAATTCAGGAACAAATTTACGATGCATATTTTACAACCAAAGACGCCACGGGCGGTATAGGGCTCGGTCTTGCCGTTTCGCACCAAATTATCACGGCTCATAAAGGCAAAATTGAAGTCCGAAGCAAAATGGGAATGGGAACTGCTTTTAAAATTAGTTTTCCGCTTAATGCGTATGAATCGCTATAAATTCTCAACTGAAATGAGGAGAATCAAAACGATGGCATCAATACTGATTGTAGACGACGACCAAGCACAACTGACAATTTTACAGCGTATTTTGAAACGCGAAGGGTACACAGTTGAAATCGTTGGAGACAGCAAAGCCGCGCTTGAGATTTTAGAGAAACAGATGTTTGACCTCGTCATCAGTGATATGTGGATGTCCTCCCGATTTGAGGGTAGAGATTTACTTCGGGAAATAAAGCGGACCGACCCAGACCTGCCAGTGCTTATCATGACAGCATTTGCTGAACTAAACGACGCTGTTAATCTTGTTGCGCACGAAGGTGCTTTCTATTACCTGGAGAAACCGATTCAAATCGAAGTTCTGAAACGGGAAGTGAAACACGCGCTACAGACTCGCGGGGCACTCCGCAGTATCGAAGAAGAAAGCGACGACTCAACCCCAGAAATTCAGATTGATGACATCGTGGGTGATAGTGAGAAAATGCATGAACTTTTCAAGAACATGTCTCGGATTTTGCATCGTGGCGTAACACAAGTCCTCATCACAGGCGAAACGGGCTCTGGTAAAAGCCTCATTGCGCGTGCCCTTCACAAACACGGTCCCCGAAAAAACAAGCCGTTCATCTCGATTAACTGTGGTGCGATTCCTGAGACCCTCATTGAGAGTGAATTGTTTGGACATGAAAAGGGAGCGTTTACAGACGCATCACATCAAAAGAAAGGTCTTTTTGAGGTCGCAAATGAGGGGGTGCTTTTTCTTGATGAAATCGGGGATCTTCCGATCCAAACACAGAGTAAACTGCTGCACGTCCTTGAGGAACGTGAGATACGGCGAGTCGGTGGGACTCAGAACATTAAAGTAGATGTCTGTGTGATTGCCGCAACAAATAAAAACCTCATCGAAGCCGTACGCAACAGCACGTTTCGCGAAGATCTCTATTTTCGTCTGAATGTTATCCCGCTCCACGTGCCACCTCTTCGAGAACATCCAGAGGACATTCCATTGCTCGTGAATTTTCTCATCCAGAAGTTCAGCAGCGAATATGCAGAGGCACTCCCCAAACAAGTTACACCACAAGCAATGTCTCTGTTCAGGCGGTATCACTGGCCCGGCAATATCCGGCAATTAGAAAATTATCTCCGTCGTATTTTTGTACTCTCAGAAAATGAGGTGATCGATAAAGATGAAGTCCCACCGGAGATTTTAGACACATCACTTCCAGCCACCGACGTTGAATTTGATATTCCTGAGGAAGGGGTTTCCCTTGACGAAATTATCAAGGAATACGTGTGCAGTGCATTAACAAAAAGCAATGGCACACAGATCCAAGCGGCAAAACTGTTGGGGATTTCGCGACGTAAACTTCAGCACCGGATGCAGAAATACGGTCTCCAAAGCCAAGACTTTAAAGCGGACTAATACCGCGGCATTTGCGTATCTATTTCCCGCGCCCACCGATCAATACCGCCGATTAAACTCTTCACCGATTTGAAGCCGAGTTGTTGCAAAAGGAACGCCGCGTCAAGACTCCGCATGCCCCAGTGACAATAAACGACTACCTCAACTCCTGGCGTAATTTCGTTACAACGCCTTGGTAGTTCGCCGAGGGGAATCCACATCGCACCTTCAAGGTGAACCATCTGATATTCCCAGTCTTCTCGAACATCCAACAAAACGAAGGGAGTGCCTCTGTTCATCATATCCTTAAGCTGATTTGGTGCAATAGCGTACGCGTCCGTCTCTAACGGAAGAATCGCCTCTGCTACGCTCGGCGCAACCTTCGGTAATTTCCGATCTCGCAAATTTCTGATATATCGTCGCCAGATCCTTTTTAATGCTTTTTGGAGATGATTGAACATTTCTCGATTCTCTTCAAAGGTTAGGGAATTTATGTATTAAAAAACAGCTTAGTCATTCAGAAAACCGCTATCCGAGGATGGTTTCTATAGGAAGAAACTACAGTCGTCCGTGGTTAGAAGGTTACTGTAACCCCTAATGTAGGGACAATCGGAAAGAGGGGTTCTTCTTCAATCGCACATCCGATAACAGCATCCGTTCCTTCATCACGCAGTTGACTAAAAGCATATTGGTCCAGATTGGCATGGTTATATAAGTTCAATATTTGGAAATACCAAGACAACTCCCACCGTCGATAAGGGCTCCGCTTTGTAATACGAAAATCAAGACTGTGGTAGGCAGGCATCCGCGCCGAGTGTGCATCACCAAATTGCCGATCACAAACAATACTACCATCAGGCAACCTGACTTCTCGATGAATCAGAGGGGTTCTCGGCTCACCTGTATGGAAACGCCAACTCAGATAGAGATACCACGTCGGTGCAAACTGATAACTGCTGCTAACAGCGAAAGAATGTCGCCGATCGTGTTGGCGGAAGCGTTCTGTTCCATTTGCGATCTCTTCTGCGATTCCAAATGCATAGCCGAGTGTCCACGTCAAACGATTTGACACCACATGGGTCATGAACACATCAACACCTCTGGCATCTCCAGACTCAGGCGAGTTAAAAATCTGATTCTGCCTTCCAAACTCACGAAGTCGTCCAACAAGATTATCAAAAGTATTATAATAGCCTTCAACACGCACCAAGAAACTATCAACAGGGGTATACTCAACACCGAGGATATAATGCACAGCCTGCTCCGCACGTCCGACCGTTTCAATACCATCTTCGACCGGAATTCCCATCAGGTGAATGGGCTGGTGATAAATACCCCAAGCCCCGCGCAAAACGAGATGCTTCGTCGGTTTCACGGCAAGTGCGACTCGCGGACCAACTTCATACCGCTGAATACCTTCCTCCCGATACTGCTGGTAAAGGTAATGTCCTCCAACATTGAGCGCAAGTTTGGAATGGAGCTGCCACTCATCTTGGAGAAATAGATTAAATTCACTCCCCTTATCGTCAATATTAGCGAGAATTGGCTTGTAGACGTTTATACCCGCCTGCCGTTCCTGAACATCATATTGATACTGGGCAGTCAACCAACGCCATGTAACACCACTGCGGAGGGTGTGTTTGTCAAAAAGATTTGCTGTCAGTTCTGCTTTTGTACCGAAGAACCCGAAATTGCGATTATCAAAATCTGCTTTCCCTGTCGCTCTATCCTGACCGGATACACCAGCGAAAACAAAAAGGTCTGTCCAATACGATTCCCGAAAAATATGTCGCCACTTCGCCCAAGTTGTCGAATTGTCATATCGGGAATCTAAGTTATTGTCGACATCGTCCACGCGAATCCGATTCGTATCCCAACCATATAGACCGTTTAAGGTGATTGTATCTGTCGGTGTAACTTGATAGGTTAATTTGCTATAGATGTCAGCGTATTGCGGTTTATAGTTCTCATCAATATCCATGAGCATGAGGATCAGATCGATATACCCACGTCGTGCTGACAGGAGCCAACTCCCTTTTTTCGAGAGGGGTCCCTCGAGCGTGGCGGTTGCGTTAATCAAGTCTACCCCAAAATTAGCGGTAAATCTCTCAGCGTTTGGTGTCCTCGTCGTGATGTCAAAGACACCGGACATCTTTTCTCCATATTCCGCAGGAAATCCACCTATCAGCAAATTGGTGTTCTGAATGAGACCTAAACCTATCAGTGAGACCGCACCACCGAAGTCTTGAAGATGATACGGATTATAGAGTTCCATGCCATCTAATCTAACTGAAATATCGTCTTTCTCTCCACCGCGCACACTGAAGCGCGTGCTATAATCACTCGAAGCCACACCCGGGAAAATATGACCTGCCCGCATGACATCGTTGTCAATTAATGGAAAACGCTCAATTTCCTTCTTAGATAGGGAGATTCTCGCCGACGCGCCATCGTAAATCGTAAAACGCCCCGGCGTTACAACAATCTTTTCCAATTGGACAGGCGCAGCATCATCTTCCGCGAGAGCAGTAAACCGACCCACTACCCCAAAAAACAGAATATAAAAAGCCAAATACACGGGTCTCAGAAAATTGGCACTGAACATTTTGTCGCACCTCAGAGTCTTAAGTCTACCGGCTCTAATGTATCAATTATAGCATACCCCGCCAGTTGCAGTCAATTGAGAATCCCAGACAATAAGGACTCGTAGATTCAAACAATTATCGCTTGCATCTCTACGAGAATTCGTATAGACTAAACACATATAAACCTGAAGGGAAAACGAACGATGCACGAAATACCTCTTAAAATGGACATTCAGCGCGGACTCAGTAACTTCACGGAGGGACAACTCGCGAAGAACGCGATGCAACTCCTGAAAGTGTTAGGTTATGAAAGTCAACGCACGCTCAGTCGTCCCGATAATACCGTCAAGGCATTCCTCGAAGACTTTGACACTCACAGACGGATGAACCGAGAGAACACA